>DATNDF010000167.1 GCA_035607015.1 Candidatus Angelobacter sp.
TCCCTGTTCGACACGTCGCGAATGACAACCTGTTCATTGTTTTCACGCACCAAGATGCCGGACAGCTCCTGGCCGTCCTGAGTTTCCAGGACCACCGCGTGGTAACCTTCCTTGATCTTGCGGCTCGGATAAAACACCGATTCGACGAGATAATCCGCTGGCGCGCTCGCGCCGATGGACGTGAGGTCCGGCCCGACTCTGCCGCCAACACCGCCAATGGCGTGGCACGTGACACATCCGAGTTCAGGCCGCCGGAAAACCTTCTCGCCACGCGCCGGGTCGCCTTGCACCGCCGCCGAGGCGGCGATTTGTTGTATCTCGGCATCGGTCAGCGACGCTTCCGCGGCCTCGAGATTCGCGCCGCGAGTCAAAGCCAGCACCAGTTCCGGTTCGTTACGCCCGCCTTCGCGCGCGACGCGCAGGCCCGCCCTGGCCACGATTTCAGGTACACCTGACTTCGGTAATCCCCACTCGGCCAGATACGCGCCGACACTCTGCTTCGCTCCACTCTCTTTCAAACTTAGCAATCCGCGCCACAACGACTCGGCCTCCATTTCGTTCGGCGCGGCCATCAGGATCTGCACCACGTCCGGCAACGCCTTCCCCAGGTCGATTCCGGCCAGGGTCACGGCCGCCTGCCGGCGGATGTCAGGTTCGTTGTTCGTCCCGGCCAGCGGCCGCAGGGCGGCAAAAATTGCGGGGTCCTTGTTCAAACTCAGCGAACGCAGGCTTTCAAACGCGGCCTCCCTGATCGCTCCGGGCGCCGCCGGATCGCCGGCGGCTTTCAACACGTCGGGTACGAACTGTCGAACATTCCATTGTCCGACCAGTCGCAGCGCCTCGACGCGAATCTCCAGCGGAGCGGAAAACATTTCGCGGAGCTTTTCGTGACCAGAAGGCGGCCTGGCGTTGCGCAGACGGGCCGCTTCGTTCAGAACCGCCAGGGCGCGGGCGGCGGTCGGTTTGTCAAAACCACGTCGCGCGATTTGATCGAACAGCCGCTGCAATTCTTTCGGCGACCCCGCGCGGCCTATCAGGTCAATCCACGGTCCGCGGCCGTCGCGCGCAAGCGGCTGTTCGCCGAGCAACTGGCCCAGCACTGCGCTGGCCTTCTCTGGTTCGATGGCTTTCAGGCCGAACTCCAGTTGTTTCTCGCGTCCCTCGACCTTCCACTCGCCGGATTTGATGGCGGCGATCCACGGGTCAGCGAGGTCGTTGATCGTAAGCCAGAGGGCGTAGTCGAGAAACGGGTCCATCGGCTTGCCGAGCACACTCAGAGCCAGCTCTGCCGACTTCGGGGAGGGGATTTTCGCAAGCACTCGCAGGGCTTCAAGGCGGACGCGGGGGTGCTCATCAGAAATCAGGTTCGCAAGTTGTTCCTCCGCATTTTTAGAGTGACCGGGCGCGTACTCGAGAATTCGCGTCGCGGCCACCCGGATGTTAAAGTCTTTTGAACCCAGCAATTGAAGTAGCAACCCGTCGTCGAATGTTCCGACAGCTTCGTAAAGCCATGCCGATTCGAGTTTCGCCCGATCTGTCGTCCGTCTTTCACTCCATTTGCCGACCGTTTCAGACACCCGGGCTGGCCTCATTTGACGAAGTTTTTCGGCCAAGACACGCCGCGCCGAGGCCTGTTCCCAGGCGTTCTTCGACAGCGTCCGGTCAAACAGTTCGTCGAGCCCCAGCTTCGCCAGATTCTCCTTCTTCGCCACGGGCCTTCCCTTCGCCGTCACGCGCCAGATACGGCCATGTTCCTTGTCACGGCGCGGATCGCGGAAGTCCACTTCGCCGTGTTGGATGATCGGATTGCTCCAGTCGGCGATGTAAAGCGCGCCATCGGGACCGAACTTCACGTCAATCGGGCGGAAAGTGACGTTGGTCGAGCGCAGCAGGTCCGGCATTTCCTTCGTCTGATAACCGGCACCAGCCTCGCTGTATTTGAAATGCACGACGCGATGCGCGCGGAAATCGCAGGTGATGAAGTCGCCCTGCCAGTCGTCGGGAAACTGCGGCGAGCGGACGACTTCGAGGCTGGCGAACTTAGGATAGTTGCCGGGGCTGATGCTCTGCAATTCGCGCCGCGCGCCGGCGTAAGTGAAGTACATCGCGCCTGGCACGCAATAGGAGACGCCCTGAAAGCCGGCGCCGTCGGTGAAGAACGAGTTGCCGTAGTCGTCCCACGTATGGCCCCACGGGTTGCAACCGCCGCGAGTGAACACTTCGAGTTGATACGTGTAGGGATCGAAACGCCAGATTCCGGCGCTGTTGAGGCGGCGCACGCCGAGCGGTGTCTCGATGTGCGTGTGAGTGTAGATGGACTGATTCATGTAGATATGTCCATCATAACCCCAGCGCAGCGTGTGGAGATTGTGGTGCGTGTCTTCGGTGCCGAAACTGGAAAGCACGATGCGCTTTTCGTCGGCCTTGCCGTCGCCATTGGTGTCCTTGAAATAAAGCAATTCGTGACTGGCCGCGACGTAGCAACCACCGTTGCTGTCGGGCAAAACGCCCGTGGGTATCAGTAAACCATCCGCGAACACTGCGGATTTGTCGGCTTTACCGTCGCCGTTGGTGTCCTCGAGGACAATGACGCGGTCGGTCGCGGGCTGGCCTGGTTTGATCTGCGGATAAACCTCGGAACTGGCGACCCAAAGCCGGCCCTGTGCATCCCAATTGATTTCAATCGGCTTGTGCAACAATGGATCCTCGGCCCAAAGATTGACCTCAAAGCCGTCCGCAATATCGAACGTCGGAGTCGGGAGCGGCTTCATGGCTTTCTCGGGTTGCTTCTCCTTGCGTAACAGTTCGGTGACCTCCTTTACGGTCGCGGGGTCCTGATGCTTCAGATCACGCAACTTTGCGATGCGGGCTTCCCATTGGGCAATGAGCGGCTCGAATTGTGGCAGTTCGGCGGCATT
This sequence comes from Candidatus Angelobacter sp., assembly GCA_035607015.1. Taxonomy (NCBI): domain Bacteria; kingdom Pseudomonadati; phylum Acidobacteriota; class Terriglobia; genus Candidatus Angelobacter; species Candidatus Angelobacter sp. The sequence continues at coordinate 2,919 of DATNDF010000167.1, forward strand.
CTGACCCTGCTCCTGTTTGCGGAAGCCGAGAAGGTAAGTCCAGTTCTCCGGCCGCCAGCGGTGGAAGAAGAGTTCATTCTTTTTTCGGATGGCCGAGCGAAGCAACTCGTACTGTTTTCCCGCTCCAATGCGCTCATGGTGAAGAAGCCCTTGTTCGATGAACGCCGCAATGAAGGCATAAGAGTCCTGCGTGAGGTGAATGCCGTCCACGGTCGATCGCTTGCCCCGGGCATCGAAGGAATCCGGCGGCCAGTCGAGCAATTGCTGAAAGTAGCATTTGCGAACTTCCGCCAATTTCGCAATCGCCTGTTCGCAGAGCTTCAAGACAACCGCGTGGCGGTTCAGGCAATCTGCCGAGCAACCGTCATGATCGCCGTGCGGAGTTGGTCCCAACAGCACGAACCTGACCTTCTGCCCACTGACCTCTTCGATGGCGTTCATCAACTTGTTCATGTCCGCCTCGAACTTCTCGATCTTCGCCTGCCGCTGCTCCTTGGTTGTCTCGTCCGCCGCTTCCAACGCCGCCGTCATTCCGTAGCTGAGGAACGCGACGGTCGGCTTCACGAGCGTCACCTGTTCCTTCACGCGCTTGAGCCAGTCGTCCTCGGACTTGTTCCAGTCGAAACTCGCGCGCGCCCGGCCCATCGGAGTGTCCGCAGCCCAGCCAAGGTTGCGATAGCTCACGTTGCGGTCGGGGAATGCTGCCGTGAGTCGCGTCTCAATGTGGCCGTAGTCCACCTCGCGCTCGAAGAATGTGTCGCCGATAAAAAGAACGCGGTCGCCGTTCTTCAGTTCAAACGATTGCTCATCCTGGGCAAGACCGGCCTGGGAGAACAACAGTCCGATGGCGAGTCGCAAAGAGAAGTCACGCAGGGTCCTGGCAGATTGAAGTTTCATCGTCCCTTGAGCGCCGTGAAAATCGTCATCGCCATCATGCCGGCGCCGGCGGCATTCGGGTGAATCTGGTCGGGAAAATACTCCGGGCGACTGCCCAAAGCCTGGTGAAGATCAATCGTCGGCAGATTCCGTTCGTCCGCAACTCGCCTGATGGCCGGGATGATTTGTCCGTACAAAGTCGCCTCGTTGATGCCCCACTTCGTTTCATAGACCGGCGGCGGCAGACAAACCCAGATCTTCGGCTTCGAAGGCAGCGCCTCAAAATGATCGAGCATCGCGCGCAGATCGTCTGCGAATTCGCCGCCATGCGCCCAGTTCTGAGGCTTGGAGTCGTTTGTGCCGAGCGCGAGGATGATCGCTTGCGGTGCGAAATCGGCCAGTTGCTCGAACTGCTTTAAGTTCCAATAGGACAGATCGCCTTTCTTGAGCAGTGTCGCGCCGCTGACGCCAAAGTTCCTCACCTCGAACCGCGATCCGAGCAGTTTCCCGAGGACAATCGGGTAACAATTCGTCTCCCGGTTCTCCACACCCGCGCCGAACGTGATGCTGTCACCGACGCAGGCGACGCGGATGGTGCCGTGGTAGTCAGAAACGCGCAGAGCCGGCCTGGGCGGTGCGCTCGAGCAGCCCACCAGGAAAGCGCACAGCGCAATCGCCGTTCCACGGAAGGACAGTTGTTTCATTCGTGCATGCGAAGTTACGGAGGAAGTAAAGCTGACTCGACCGGTTTCGTGCAAGCTGGTAATGCTTTCGAATCGCCTGTTCCCCGGGTCTCCGCCGGGGCGCGCCCCTGTCGCTGACGACGCGGTCCGCCGTTTTTTTGCGCCGTCAGACAATTTTGCGATTGAAGATGCGATATGAACGAGTAAATTGCGGTTACATGATCGCTTCGCTGCTCTCGACGGGCGTTGCGGCAGATGCCGGCGGCACTGCAGCGGCCGAGCAAAGCCACGCCGCGATCATCTTCCCCCTGCTGGCGCTGTTGGTCTTGGTGATTTTCGTGGGGGTGTTGTTCGCGTTTTTCATTCACCGGTATTTGCGTTCCCGCCACGCAACGCCCGGGACCCGGATTGCGAAGCGACCGGGCGAATTCCTCCGGGGCGCGCTTGGCTTTCAATCATCCATTTTTCACTGCCCGAATCGCTGGCTCGCCGTCAAAAGCACAAACCTGCAAGCGGTGCAATCCGCGCTGGGCCTCCATAATCCGACCCCCTGCTCTTGGACGGATGGCATGGGCCGCGTCAGCGATCAGAAGCTTTTTATTTCACCGCCTGTCAACGGGTGGATACTGGTGGTGGGCTCTCTTCTACCCGAACCGGGGGAGGACGTGGATGTATGTTTCCGATTCCTGCAACACCTCAGCCGCGAGTTGGGCGAGGTGCAGTTTTTCAGCGTCAACCGGGCGGTCGGCCACCATGCCTGGGCGTGGTTTGAAACCGGCCGCACAACTCGCGGATATGCATGGGCTGGAGAGACGTTGTGGAACCAGGGACGCAAAACCTGGGCTGAACGAAGACTCGGCGTCACATGCTACGATTACTGCGAAGGCAACGCGAGAGACCTGTTCGCGCAACGCGAGCGGGGCCGCGCCAACACGGAAAAAATCCCGCTGCTGGCCTCGATGTGGAGCGTGGATCCGTCGTCGATAGAAGACAATGCCGTGACTGACGCGCTGGGTGTCTCTGGCGACCTTTCATCCGCCAGAATGCGTTGAGCCTTGCGTCCCGGGGGATTCAGCCGCACAATCCCGGCGATCCCGAACCCGGAGCAACCTATGCTGGACGCCATACTCGAGGAATTTCCGAAGGAAATTACGTTGAAGGACAACTTCAAGGTCCTCCTGCGCCCCCTCGAGTCCTCCGATGAGAAGGCTTTTCACGATTTCTTCCTCGCCGTGCCGGAACAAGAGCGGATGTTCATCAAACACCGCGTCACGGAACCGGAAGTGATCGGCGACTGGTGCAGAAACATTGATCTGGGCCGCAACCTGCCGTTGCTGGCGCTCACCGGAAACAAAATCATCGGCGACGCCACCTTGCACCAGCAGTTGGGCGGCTGGAAACGGCACATCGGGCGGGTGAGCGTGTTGGTACACCCGCAGTACCGCGGGCGGGGACTGGCCAAGTCACTGGTGGTGGAAATCATTGAGCTTTCCCGACATATCGGCCTCGAAAAACTGGAGGCAGAGTTCATCGGCGGACAGGAAACGGCGATCAAGATGTTTGGCTTGCTTGGTTTCGCTCAGTTGCTGCGGCTGCCCAACTATGTGAGAGACATGAAGGCCATCTCGCACGATTACGTGTTGATGGGCCTCGGCCTCGAGACGGACGAGGAATACGCGGGAATGGAGTGAATGCTGGCAACCGCGTGGAATCTGGACGATGGGCCGTCAATTGAAAACCTAAAGCGCCTTGAACAATCTGTCCCGACTGCGGTGCGAGAATTTCGTGTGCCTCCAAGGCCCACCTGAAATAGAGGCCGGACATACAAACCGCCGGTACGGAACCATCGGTCGCCGCCGAATTGAGATTATCGGACATTCGTTTCTTTTCACCGATTCATCCGCTGAAATCTGGCAGACTCCAGAGCAATACAAACGCTCTCGTCCCGGGCCCTGGACATCGGCACAGCGAACCTGGTGTCGGTTCCGCATGCGGTTTTGAAGAAGAAGTGCGTTTTCCGCTGACCACCTCGCACGCACGGCGTTCGGCGCGTCGCCGCAAAACAGTTTTCGCGACTGGCGCCGCGAAGGCAGACGCCGTGAACGAACGCGCCTCGTCCGGACCTCCAGCCCGCCGCCCAAGACGGCTGCGTGCCACGGCGGCTGTGTTGTCGTTTTTGTTTGTCTGCGACGCCCGCCTTGGGGCCGAGATTTCGGAAACTCAATACCGCTTTGACTCCTGGAAAACCGAACAGGGCCTTCCCCAGAATACGGTCAAAGCCATCCACCAAACACGCGACGGATATCTTTGGTTTGGAACCCGCTTTGGCATCGTGCGTTTCGACGGCGTGACCTTCCGCGTCTTCGACCGGGTGAACACAAAGGAACTCGTGAGCGATAATTGCATCGCCCTGGCAGAGGACAAGAACGGCGTCCTGTGGTTTGCGACGCCCCCGGGCGTGATCAGGTACAAAGAAGGCGCGTTCAGGAGTTTTGTTCTCAGCGCAAACAACCCCACGGACAAGGTTTTTTCCCTGTGCGCCGCCGCTCAGGGCGGCGTGTGGATCGCCACGGCGGATGGTTTGAAACGGTTGCATAACGAAAAGTTCACACGCTATTCCACGCGGGACGGGCTGATGACCAACATGGTCAGCGCCCTGTTCGAAGACGCGGAAGGAACACTTTGGGTCGGGACCGATCTGGGCCTGCAACGACGCGATCCGGTGACCGGTCGATTCTCCGATGCCTGGTCCCCCAGCGATCTGCCAGACAGGCGAGTGCAATGCATCCTGAAAGACCGGGGGGGAGCTCTTTGGATGGGCACAGAAGCCGCCGGCTTGCAACGCTGGTATGACGGCACATGGACCCGATTCACCGCGCCGGACGGTTTCAGAGAAAGGCGCGTTGACTACCTTGCTGAAGACCATGAGGGAAACATCTGGGTCGTTTCCGGCAAAGGCTCCTTGTATCGCTTTCGAGATGGCAAATTCACCGTGTTCGGAACTGATGAGGGTCTGGCGAACGAAATGGTCTTGTGCCTGCATGAAGACCGGGAGGACAATCTCTGGGTCGGAACTTCTTTCGGAGGACTGAAACGAATGCAGCCGCGGAGGATACTTGCCTATTCCACCCAACACGGATTGAGCCACCACGATGCGTGGAGCATTTGTGAAAGCCAGGCCGGCGGCTTGTGGATCGGCACGTCCGACGGTTTTAATCTCTTCCGGAACGGCGCCATTTCCAGACGCGCGCTGGATGAGGGGCGGCAGGATTCCCGGGTAAAGGCGATCTTCGAGGACAAGGCCGGGAACGTCTGGGTGGGCGGGGTGACCGCCGGCTTGAGGAAATTCAGGGACAAACAACTGATCGCCTCTTATACGCGAAGCGAAGGATTGCCGCAAAACCAGGTCAACGCCATATACGAGGGCAGTGAGGGCTCGCTCTGGGTCGGCACTCTGGGGGGACTGAGCCGTATCAAGGACGGAGCGATTATGAGTTACACCGCGACCAATGGCCTTTTAGCCGGCGATGTTCGGGCCATTCACGAGGATCGCACCGGCACGCTCTGGATCGGGACGTATGGCGGTGGAGTAAACCGGCTCAGAGCTGGCCGATTCCTCCCGCCCATCACGACCGAACAGGGCCTGTCGGACAACTTCGCCTGGTGCATCCATGAAGACGCGGGAGGAGTGTTCTGGATTGGCACGGAAAACGGATTGAACCGGGTGAAGAATGGCCGCGTGGACCGGTTCAAGACGGACCAGGGACTCTTCGATAATGTCGTCAACGACATCCTTGAGGACACGCATGGCAATCTATGGATCAGTTGTAACCGCGGCATTTACCGGGTGTCCAAAGCGGCTTTGAACGCGGTGGCCGACGGACAGACGAACCACGTCGAATACGTGTCCTACGGAATTTCCGACGGCATGTTGAGCAGCGAGACCAACGGCGAGAATCAGCCCGATGCCTGTAAGACCCGTGACGGGCGGCTGTGGTTTCCGACCACGGACGGCGTGGTGGTGATCGACCCGGACCGAATCACGCACAACGATCTGCCGCCGCCGGTTGTTATCGAGGATGTACTGATGGACCATCTGCCCGTGCCGCTTCATCAATCTCCCCAGTTGGATGCCGGGCGCGGGGCCGTTCTCGAAATCCATTACACCGCCAACAGTCTC
>DATNDF010000168.1 GCA_035607015.1 Candidatus Angelobacter sp.
CCTGCCACTGACCGTCGGTGCGCGTATCGTTCTGGCCACCCGGGAAGAGGCGGCGGACGGCGCCCAACTGGCCTCAAAAATCTCGAAGGCGAATGTCACGGTCATGCAGGCCACGCCCGCCACCTGGAGGTTGCTGCTCGATTCGGGATGGTCGGGCAGCCGGTCACTCAGGATTTTTTGTGGTGGCGAAGCGTTATCGCGGGAACTTGCCAACCGACTGTGCGAATGCGGTGCTGAATTATGGAACCTTTACGGGCCGACAGAAACCACGATCTGGTCCTCGGCCGCAAGAATCGAAAGAGGAAATTCGCCCATCATCATCGGCCGGCCGATCGCCAACACGCAACTCTATGTCCTCGACCGTCAGTTGCAGCCGGTTCCCGCGGGGGTGCCGGGCGAATTGTTCATCGGCGGTGATGGCCTGGCGCGCGGCTATCTTAACCGACCGGCGTTGACCGCTGAAAAATTCATTGGCCACCCGTTCAGTGACGATCCGGACGCGCGCCTTTATCGCACCGGCGATCTGGCCCGTCGCTTCCCGGATGGAGGCGTCGAACTGTTGGGACGCGTGGATCACCAGGTCAAGATTCGCGGGTTTCGCATTGAGTTGGGCGAAATCGAATCCATTCTGCTTCAATTCCCCAAGGTGCGCGAAGCAGTTGTCGTTGCGCGCGAGGACACCCCTGCGGGCAGGAGGCTCGCCGCGTACGTGACAACCTACCGGCAAACCACGGTTTCACTCAACGAGCTGCGAAGGTTTCTGCGTGAAAAATTGCCGGATTACATGGTGCCGGCCGCATTCGTGGTTCTGGACAAACTTCCATTGACGCCCAACGGCAAAGTGGACCGTCGCGCGCTACCGGCGCCGGAGCAAGATCGTTTGAAATCGGACACGGCATTCGCCGCGCCCCGGGCCGGGCTGGAACAAACCGTCGCCGCCATCTGGGAGGAGGTCCTGTCTCTCAAAAATCCGGGCGCGGATGACAACTTCTTCGACCTGGGTGGCCACTCGCTCCAGGTGGTACAGGTTCAAAACAAATTGCGGGACCGGCTTGGGGCGGAGCTGCCTGTCATCAAACTGTTCGAGTATCCGACCATCCGCGCGCTGGCGGGGTATCTCGGCGAAAAGAAAAAAGAGGAGCCCGTGTCGCAGAGAATTCAGGAACGAACGCAACGGCAGAAGGCGTCTGTCGAGCACAAACAATTTGGCGCCCGGGTGAGATTATGAACCCATCGGAGACACAACACGAGAGCGTTGCGATCATCGGCCTGGCCGGGCGTTTTCCGGGCGCTAAAAATCCGGATGAATTCTGGCGCAACCTTCGCGATGGCGTGGAGTCAGTCTCGTTTTTCAAGGACGATGAACTGCAATCGTCCCTGCTCGATGGACCGCCCCCAAAGGACGACCCGAACTTTGTGAAGGCTCGCGCCGTGCTGGAGAATTCTGATTTGTTCGACGCGGCGTTCTTCAACATCAATCCCCGGGAGGCGGAGATCATGGACCCGCAACACCGGGTTTTTCTGGAAAGCGCATGGGAAGCGCTCGAAAACGCGGGCTACAATCCGGACACCTACAGCGGCCTGATCGGGCTATTCGCCGGGGCGAGCATGAACACCTACTTGTTCTCCAACCTGCTTGCGCACCGCGAACTGACCGCCCTGGTGGGCGGTTTTCAAATCATGCTTGCCAGCGACAAGGACTACCTGCCGACCCGCGTTTCCTACAAACTGAACCTTCGCGGTCCGAGTCTGAATGTTCAGACGGCGTGTTCCACGTCACTCGTCGCCGTCTGCCTCGCCTGCCAGAATCTGCTCAACTATCAGTGCGATATGGCCCTGGCCGGCGGCGTGTCGATCACCTTTCCACAGAAGCGGGGGCTTCTCTATCAGGAGGGCGGGATTATTTCGCCGGACGGCCATTGCCGGACGTTCGACGCGAATGCGGCGGGAACCGTGTCCGGGGACGGGGTGGGAATCGTGGTGCTCAAGCGATTGTCGGAGGCCCTCGCCGATGGCGACAACGTCCGGGCCGTCATCAAAGGGTGCGCCATCAACAATGACGGATCACAAAAAATCGGCTACACAGCGCCCGGCGTTGATGGGCAGGCCGAAGTGATTGCGATGGCGCAGGCGAATGCCGGGGTGGAACCGGAGACCATTTCCTATGTCGAGGCCCACGGCACCGGCACGCCACTGGGCGATCCCATCGAGATCGCCGCCTTGACCAAAGCATTCCGCGCCGGAACAGCGGCGAAAGGATTCTGCGCCATTGGCTCGGTGAAGAGCAATCTCGGCCATCTCGACGCCGCGGCCGGCGTGGCCGGGCTCATCAAGACGGTCCTCGCCCTGCAGCACCAACAACTGCCGCCCAGCCTGCATTTTCAACGTCCAAACCCGAAAATTGACTTCGCTGAAAGTCCGTTCGAAGTGAACGACAGACTTCGTGGGTGGAAATCGGGTGGCACACCGCGCCGCGCCGGCGTGAGCTCGTTTGGCATCGGCGGCACCAATGCGCACGTGGTACTTGAAGAAGCGCCGCCGTTGAAACCGTCCGGTGGGTCGCGTCCGCTACAACTGCTGACGCTCTCCGCCAAAACAGACTCCGCACTGGCTGCGGCCAAGGCAAATCTGGCGGAACATCTGAGGGCGGCTGCCCAGATCAACCTCGCGGATGTCGCGTTCACTCTGCACACGGGACGAAAACCGTTCAATCGCCGATGCGCTGTGATCTGCGGGAACCTCAACGACGCAGCGGTGGCGCTGACCGCGCCGGATGCAAAGCGGTTTTTCGCCGGACACCCGGTCGAATCCGGACCTCAGATTGCATTCATGTTTCCCGGCCAGGGGGCGCAACACCTCAACATGGGCCGCGAGCTTTACGAAACCGAACCGGTGTTTCGCGAGCATGTGGACCACGGTTGTGAGCTTCTCAAACCGCTCCTGGAACTTGATCTGCGGACCCTGCTGTACCCCGGGGCCGCAGAGACGGAGGGGGCCTCGCGGCAACTGACGCAGACGTTCATCACACAGCCCGCGCTGTTCGTCATTGAGTATGCTCTCGCTCAACTCTGGATGAACTGGGGCATCCGGCCGCAAGCCATGATCGGCCATAGCATTGGCGAATATGTCGCCGCCTGTCTGGCGGGCGTCTTTTCATTCGAGGACGGCCTGGCCCTGATCGCGGCCCGGGGACGGCTTGTGCAAAAGCAGCCGCCCGGCGCGATGCTCGCCGTGCGCCTGTCCGAGCGGGAAGTCCGGCCCCTGCTGGGACGGAAACTCTCGCTGGCGGCAGTCAACGGGTCAGCGCTATGTGTTGCTTCAGGACCGTACGACGCCATCGAAGCGCTGGAAAAAAAACTCGTTGAACAGGGCACGGTTTGCCGGCGATTGCACACGTCACACGCGTTCCATTCGGAAATGATGGAACCCGCGCTGCATTTGTTCACGGCCAAGGTCAAGAAGGCGAAGTTGTGCCCACCACAGATCCCGTACGTCTCCAATGTCACCGGCCAATGGATCACCGCGCGCGACGCAACCGACCCGAATTACTGGGCCGCTCATTTGCGCCAGACAGTCCGCTTCGCCGACGGTATCCATCAACTGGCGCAGGGAAATATGGCGATCCTGCTCGAGGTGGGGCCGGGCCGGACGCTGAGCACGCTGGCGCGGCAACATCCGTCTGCCGGCACGGGCCGGACCGTCCTTTCTTCACTTCGCCACGCGCAGGAACCGGAGTCCGACCAGGCGTCTTTGCTGAGTGCACTGGGCCGACTCTGGGTCTCCGGGGTAACAGTGGACTGGACCGGCTTCCACGCGCACGAACAACGGCGGCGCGTTCCGCTTCCGACATATCCATTCGAGCGGAAACGTCACTGGGTTGCGCCAGACAAAACGGACGCCAGTGAAAGTGATACCCAACCTGCCGTGTCCGGCAACTACTCAGGGAATGGTGCTACCGCGGAAGAATCGGACGGGCGGGTCGCGACGGCTCGGTCCGACGAAACCAGGCCTGGCAGCTGCGTAAATCAAACCCTGGCCGACCTGAAGGTGGTTTTCAACGAACTGTCCGGCGTTGACCTCTCCGACGCGAGGTCTTCGGCGACCTTTCTTGAGTTGGGGTTCGACTCATTGTTCCTTACTCAAGCCAGTCAGGCCGTGCAGAAACGCTTCGGGGTCAGCGTCACTTTCCGCCAATTGTTGGAAGAGTTCCGAACGTTGGAAAAACTCGCGGACCATCTGGCGCATCGTCAACCAGAGGCCGGGTCCTCGACCGGTCCGCTCCCCGCCGGGAATGCTCCGCGCGCCGAACACAGCCCACCGCTCCCCGGGGGGCGAACTGACGCGACTGCGGCGGCCGCGAAGACCGTCCCGCTGACGGACGCGCAACGCGAAATCTGGTTCGCCGCCCAAATGGGTCCGGCAGTATCCGCGGCGTACAACGAATCATGCGCGTTGCAATTGCGCGGGTCGCTGCAACTCGAGGTGCTTCGGCGGGCGATTGATCATCTCACCGAGCGACACGAGGCTCTGCGCGCGAGTTTTGCGCCAACCGGAGACGTTCAGAAGATCGCCGACTCCGTCCGGATCGAAGTCTCGCCGGTTGATTTTTCCGATCTGGACGAACGCAACCACAACGCGTGCGTCAGCGAACTTGTTCACAGCGCAGTGCGGCGCGAATTCGACCTGGTCAAAGGCCCGCTGCTGCGCGCCACAATCGCGCGGCTCGCTCCCGACCGTCACGTGCTCGTCTTTACCGCGCACCACATCATTTGCGACGGATGGTCCATGACCGCGCTGCTCTACGAGTTGGGTGAACTCTATTCTGCAGGCTGCCGGCACGCTTCGGACACGCTGCCGGCCCCGGCGTCGTTCTCCGGGTATGCGCTCCGCGAAACCGCACGACATGAAAGTCCCGAATTTACGGCCGCTGAGGCGTATTGGCTGGAACAATTTGCGGATTCGGTTCCCGTGCTCGAATTACCCAGCGACCGTCCGCGCCCCGCTGCCAGAACATTCGAAGGCGCGCATTGCGCCCGCGCGCTTGGACCGGACCTGGCGCTGGCTTTGAAACGCTTCAGCGCCGCGCGCGGTTGCACCACCTTCACGACCCTGCTGGCCGCGTTCAACGCATTGCTTCACCGGTTGAGCGGTCAGGACGACATCGTGGTGGGAGTGCCGGCGGCTGGACAAATTATGGATGGGGCGCAACACCTCGTGGGTCACTGCGCAAACCTGCTACCCATCCGCAGCCGTTTCGACCCCCGCCAGAAGTTCGGCGATTGCCTGTCAGCGCTGAAGCGAACCGTGTTGGACGCGTTTGATCACCATCAGTATCCCTTCAGCGGCCTGATCCGCAGACTGAATCTGCCGCGCGATCCGAACCGGGTGCCGCTGGCAAACGTGACGTTCAACGTCGGCCGGGCACGGGGCCGTCTGAACTTTGAAGGGCTGGTCGTCCAGGTCGCCCGCAATCCCAAAGGCTTTGTCAATTTCGACATCAATTTCAACGTCACCGAAACGGACGACGCTCTGTTGCTCGATTGCTATTACAGCCGCGAACTGTTTGACGATGCGACCATGGCCCGGCTGATGAGCCAGTTTGAAAAACTGCTTGAAACAGCCATCGAAGATCCCGAACAACAGCTCCTTGCCTTGCCGTTGCTGAGTGAAGATGAGCGGCACCGGTTGCTCGTCGAGTGGAATGACACCACTACCGGGCATCGTTGTGATGTCTGTATCCATGAACTGTTCGAGGCCCAGACCGCGCGAACCCCCGATGCCCCGGCCCTGGTTTGTGGAACCCAGCGACTCTCCTACGGAGAACTGAATCAGCGGGCCAATCAACTTGCACGCCAGCTGCACGATCTGGGCGTGGGCCGGGAATCGCTCGTAGGTATTTGCGCCGAACGGTCACCGGCCATGGTTGTCGGTCTGTTGGCGATTCTGAAGGCTGGTGGAGCGTACGTGCCGCTGGATCCGGCCTACCCCAACGACCGGCTGGCTTTCATTCTGGAGGATACCCGTGCCGCCGTCTTGTTGACGCAACAGCCACTCCTGTCGGGTCTGAAACTTGAAATTCCCGCTCTGAAAATCGTCGCTCTCGACGCTCAAGCCGGTCCGCATGAACGGCGGCCGAACGCAAGTCAATGGCCGGCGGCAACAACTGATAACCTCGCCTACGTCATCTACACGTCCGGATCCACCGGCAAACCCAAGGGCGTGGCCATCGAACATCGCAGTACCGTCGCCTTTATCCATTGGGCAATGAGTGTGTTCTCCCCGGCAGAACTGGCCGGTGTGCTGGCGTCCACGTCAATCTGCTTCGACCTGTCGGTTTTCGAGTTGTTCGTTCCGTTGAGCTGCGGCGGGACGGTGATCTTGGCCGACAACGCCCTGCAATTGCCGACCCTGCCCGCCCGCCGTGAGGTCACGCTGATTAACACCGTTCCATCCGCGATTACCGAACTTTTGAGAACGGGCGGAATACCGGACTCAGTGCGCACCGTCAATCTGGCAGGCGAGCCGCTTCCGATCCGGCTGGCGCGGCAACTTTACACCGTCGGGACCATCCAAAAGGTGTACGACCTTTACGGCCCGTCCGAGGACACCACCTATTCGACGTTCGCGCTGCGGAGCCCGAACGGCCCTGCGACTATCGGCCGGCCGATTGCAAACACACAGGTTTATATCCTGGATGATCATCAGCAGCCCGCGCCGGTCGGTGTCCCCGGTGAGTTGTGCCTCGGCGGCGATGGCCTGGCGCGCGGTTACTTGAACCGCCCCGCGTTGACGGCCGAAAAATTCATCCCCCATCCATTTGCCGGGCAACCCGGCGCGCGCCTCTACAAAACCGGGGATCGGGCGCGATATCTGGCTGATGGCAACATTGAATTCCTGGGCCGGCTCGATCACCAGGTCAAAGTGCGCGGTTTTCGCATCGAACCGGGTGAAATCCAATCTTCGCTCGGTCTTCACTCTGCGGTCGCCGATTGCCTGGTGATCGCCCGGGAGGACACGCCGGGTGACAAACGGCTCGTCGCGTACGTCATTCTGAAGCCGCATTCACAGATCAACCTCTCCGAGTTGAGGGATTTCCTGAAGAAAAAACTGCCGGATTACATGGTGCCCTCGTCCTTCGTTCCACTCGACAAGATGCCATTGACGCCGAACGGCAAAGTGGACCGCGCGGCGCTCCCCCTCCCGAACCTGACGCGCCAGGATTCGGGAAAGAATTACACTGCGCCACGCACGACAACGGAAGAAACGCTCGTCGCAATCTGGAAAAGTGTGCTGGGACTGGACAAAGTCGGCGTTGACGACAGCTTTTTCGATCTGGGCGGGCACTCCTTGTTGGTCACCCAGGTACTGACGCGCGTCCGTGAAGCGTTCCAGGTCGAGCTGCCGATGCGTCGCTTCTTCGAAACACCGACGATCGCCGAACTGGCCGACGCGGTTGAGGACGCGCTCGTCCTGGAAATCAGGGAATTATCCGACGAGGAGGCCGGGCACCGGGCGGGTGCCGCCGAGTTGGTGGAGAAAGGCGGCCCGTGACTCTCCGAAACGAAATCACTTTACCGCGGAAGGAGCTTTCTGATTCGCAGAGGGCCTTGCTTGAAAAACGTCTGCGCGAGGCCAGGGACACCGCAACGAAAAAGGCCCATCAAAGAGCCATCCCGCATCGCACGCCGCGGGACGAGATGCCGCTTTCCTGTGCCCAGCAACGTCTCTGGTTTCTGGACCAATTGGAGCCCGGCAGCTGTGTCTATAACGTGTGTCAAGCCGTGCGCATGACCGGCACGCTCGCGGTCACAGCGCTGGAGCGAAGTCTTAACGAAATCATCCGCCGGCACGAGGTCTTGAGGACCAATTTCCTGACCCGTGATGGAAGCCCGTTGCAAGTGATCGCTGACAACCGGAAGTTGAATCTGTCGACGGCTGATTTGAGCGGGCAGCCGGATCCTGGACGCGAGAGAAAACTTACGTCCCTTCTTCAAGAAGAGGCGAGCAAACCGTTCGATTTGTCGCGCGATCTACTGATGCGCGCGCTGCTGATCCGGCTGGCGGTCAACGAGCACGTGCTGGTGATCACCATGCACCATATCGTGTCAGACGGCTGGTCGATTGGCGTTCTTTTCGAGGAACTGGCGGCGCTCTACGAATCGTTCCTCGCCGCCGGGACGCCGGCCCTGCCTGACCTACCGATTCAATACGCAGACTATGCTCTTTGGGAACGGGAACGGCTTGGCGAAGACGCGCTCCGGCGGCAACTGGCTTACTGGCGGAACCAATTGGGCGGCGACCTGCCCATGCTGGAGCTACCTCTGGACCGGCCGCGACCGGCTTCGCAAAGCCTGCGCGGCGGGACCGCGACACTCCAGCTTTCGCCTGCCCTTACGAGCGACCTCAAGGACCTGACCCAACGGGAAGGAGTCACATTGTTCATGACGCTTCTCGCGGCCTTTCAGACGCTGCTACACCGTTACACCAGCCAGGAGGACATTGTGATCGGCTCATGTGTCGCCGGGCGAACACAGTCGGATCTGGAGAAGTTGATCGGCTTCTTTGTCAACACCCTTGTCTTCCGGGGTGATCTCGCCGGCGATCCGACTTTTCGGGAACTGCTCCAGCGCGTGCGGGAGACCGCCTTCAACGCCTTTGCGCACCAGGATCTGCCGTTTGAAAAAATGGTGGAGGAGTTGCAGCCCGAACGGAGCCTGAACAGGAATCCCTTCTTCCAGGTCATGTTCGTATTGCAGAACGCCCCGGTCGCCACCGCGCAGTTGCCAGGGTTGCAATTGCAACCGATCGACGTGGACAACGGGACCGCAAAGTTTGATCTGACGCTGACGCTGACGGATTCGGCGCAGGGCCTCCGCGCCGCCCTGGAATACAATGCCGATCTGTTTGAACGCGACACCGCCGCGCGGATGCTGAAGCATTTTCGAACGTTGTTGGAGGGAGTCGTCCGCAATCCCAATCAAAGACTGTCCGAGCTGCCCCTTTTGACGGCGGAGGAACAGCATCAGTTGCTCGTGGAATGGAACACTCCGATCCGGGTCACTTGCGACAGCGCGAACGGCGGAGTGCGGATTCCCCGGGATGGTGGCGCCACTTTACACGAGTTGTTCGAAGCTCAGGCGCGGCGCACACCTGATGCCGAGGCCGTGGTTTGCGGAAATGAGCGGCTCACCTACCGTATGTTGAACACCCGCGCGAATGGACTCGCCCATTACTTGCGTGAACTGGGTGTCGGACCCGACGTGTTCGTCGGTCTCTGCATGGAGCGGTCGGCGGATCTGGTGGTGGGTCTGATGGCTATCCTCAAAGCGGGCGGAGCCTATCTGCCAATTGATCTTGCCTACCCGCAGGAGCGCCTCGCGTTCATGCTGTCGGACGCGAAAGCCCCCGTCCTCCTTACTCAATCGAAGCTGGCTATGAACGTGCCCGACGCGGCGGCGCGGGTCATTTGCGTGGATGATCCGGCGGTTGTTGCGCGTTGCATGGAATTCGACGCGGACCTTCTCCCTCTGGCCGACGCGGACCACCTATGCTACGTCATTTACACTTCCGGCACGACGGGCAGACCGAAAGGCTCCCTGATCACACATCGAAACGTCACGCGTCTCTTTGCGGCAACGGAGCAATGGTACAGGTTCAATGAGCGCGACGTGTGGACGCTCTTCCATTCATACGCGTTCGACTTCAGCGTTTGGGAGATATGGGGCGCCCTGCTGTACGGCGGGAGACTGGTGGTGGTGCCGTATCTGGTGAGCCGTTCACCGGAAGCGTTTTATGAACTGCTCGCAGCCGAACAGGTCACGGTGTTGAACCAGACGCCATCGGCCTTCCGACAGCTCATTCACGTCGAGAAAAGTTCCGGCCAGAAGGAGCTGGCGCTGCGCTTTGTCATATTCGGCGGTGAAGCGCTCGAACTGCATAGCCTCAAACCGTGGTTCGAACGCCACGGCGACCGGCAACCATTCCTGGTGAACATGTACGGCATCACGGAGACGACGGTGCATGTCACTTACCGCGCGTTGGCTGGACATGACGTGCCATCCGGCAGCGTTATCGGAACACCCATCCCTGATTTACAGGTTTACATTCTCGACCCGCACGGCAGGCCGGTGCCCATCGGCGTAACCGGCGAAATGTATGTGGGCGGCGCCGGATTGGGACGCGGATACCTGAACCATTCCGAGCTGACGGCCGATCGGTTTGTCCCCGATCCCTTCAGCCGCACACCCGGCGCGCGGCTGTACCGGACCGGCGATCGTGCGCGCTTTCTGCCGAACCGCGACATCGAGTATCTGGGCCGCGTTGACCATCAGGTCAAGATTCGCGGCTTCCGGATCGAACTGGGCGAAATCGAATCGTTGCTATGCGGGTATCCGGCCGTGAGCGAGGCGGTCGTACTGGCGCG
>DATNDF010000169.1 GCA_035607015.1 Candidatus Angelobacter sp.
TTACAAGTTCGGGCGAATTTCCATGCTCCGCAATTTGATTCACCACCGCACTGCCCACGACGACCGCATCTGCCACCGACGCGACAAGTTTGGCCTGTTCCGGATTCGAGATGCCGAACCCGACCGCGACAGGCAGATCCGTATGCGTGCGAATTTTAGCGACCTGTTGGGCGAGGTTGGCGGCGATCTTGTCCTGCATGCCGGTGACGCCTTCGCGCGAAACGTAGTAAATGAAACCGGTCGCCCGTTTCACAATCAACTCAATCCGATCCTCCGGCGTCGTCGGCGCGACGAGGTAAATGTTGCAGAGGCCCGCGCGTCGCATCAATTCCTCGTAATTGCCGGATTCCTCGGGCGGCAGATCGAGCATGAGGATCCCGTCCACTCCCGCCTTCGCGGCGTCGTTGATAAACTTTTCCAGACCGTGGCGGTGCGCGAGATTGAAATAGATGTAAAGAACGATGGGCACCGACGAATCCTTGCGAATCGCGGCGACCGTCTCCAGCACCTTCGGAGGTGTGGTGCCGGATTCCAGCCCGCGTTGTGCCGCGAGCTGGTTCACCAATCCATCCGCCAACGGATCGCTGAACGGCACGCCGAGTTCGAGAACATCCACGCCGGCCTTATCAAACGCAAGCGCGAGTTGTCGCGTGGCTTCGAGGTCCGGGTCACCTGCGCCGATGTAAACAATGAAGCCCTTCCGGCCCTCTTTTTTCAGGCGGGCGAACCGTTCCACGATGCGATTCATGTTGCGCGAGTTTCAAGCTTCGGGTTTCAGGTTTCAAGTTTGTTCGCCCGCCACGCCAGTCGCAAGCCTTCCAGCGTCAGGTTTGGCTCGATTGCGCTGACCTCCGGCATTTTGGCGGCGATGAGCTTCGCGTAGCCGCCGGTTGCCACGACCGGCAATCGGTCGGCCTTCAATTCACATTTCAGTTTGCCAATCAACTCCCGCACCAGCCCGCGATAGCCATGCACCGCGCCGATGAGCATCGCCTGTTCCGTGCTCTTGCCGATGGCCGACCCGACTTCGCGAATCCGGATGCGCGGAAGCAACGCCGTTTTCTCGTGCAAATAATCCGTCATCGCCGCCAGTCCGGGCGCAATGATTCCGCCGGCGTAATTTCCCCGTCCGTCCACCACGTCGAACGTGACCGCCGTGCCGAAATCCACAACCACCGCGGGCGAGCCGAAATGGTGCCTGACCGCCATGGCATTGGCCAGGCGGTCCGGCCCGATGGTAGCGGGTCTCGGGTAATTGATCCCCACTCCGGTCAGGGTTTTGGGCTTCAACTCGAAGGGAAACACTTTCCAAACCCGTTTGACCGCTCGCTTGACCAGCGGAGTCACCCTTGGCACCACGCTGCACAAGGCTGCGCCTCGCAGCTTCCTGTCACCCACAAATCGGAGCGCAAACCGTTCGCCACGCCGGGAAAACCAGTCTGGCGTCGGGATGTCCGTTTGCCTGATAACGCGCGATTCATTTGCCAGACCGAGATGCGTGTGTGTGTTGCCGATGTCGATCAGGAGGATGATTTCGCTTGCCACGGGCAGATGGTGCCGGAGTTCTGGTGCAAAAGGAAGGTTGGAAGCAGGAAACCCGCGGCCAGTTGGAATCAGTCCGCCCTCCCGGTCACTTTTCCGGGCGCGAGCGGGCTGTTGATTTTTAGCGGCCAATCGGTATAGTTTGCGCGGTTCCATTTTTGATGCGGCTCAAAGCCAATGGGTAAAGAACATGACGTGCCTCTGTCCCCGGGCGAATTCCTTCCTGTACACGATGCGACGATGGCATCTGTATTGCTGAAATCCCGCTCGTGAATTTCCAGTCTTAACCGCCCGACCTCTTCTTTATGCGAACTCGTTTTTCTCACCCGTGGCTCCGGTGCGGGGCATTGTTCCTGGCAGGGGCCTCGGCCGTGTTCGGTCAGGGAATTCTCGTGCCGCGCGGCGCGGTATGGAAATACCTGGACAACGGGTCGGACCAGGGCACCGCCTGGTACGGAACGAATTTCAATGACAGCACCTGGGCTTCCGGTGCGGCCCGGCTTGGCTATGGCGGCGATGGTGAAGTCACCACGGTCAGCTACGGACCCGACCCGAACAATACCTACATCACCACCTATTTCCGCAGATCGTTTGTCGTGACCAATGCCGCCGCTTTCGCAACGCTCACTTTGAACCTGCTGCGCGACGACGGAGCAGTCGTTTATCTCAATGGCACGGAGGTCCGCCGCGACAACATGCCCGCCGGCGTGCCCACGTACACCACCCTGGCCACGACCCTGGTGGCCGGCACGGATGAACAAACGTATTTCTCCTCGCTGATTTCAGGCAGTTACCTTGTCACCGGCACAAACCAGCTGGCCGTTGAGATTCACCAGGGCGGCACCAACAGTCCTGACATCGCTCTGGATCTCGAATTGCGCGGCACAAATGTCTTCCCCAGCGTCGCCATTCTCAGCCCGGCCAACAATTCCGTGTTCGTGGCCGGAACCAACCTTACACTTACCGCCTCCGCCGCCGACTCCGATGGCGCGGTCACGAAGGTCGAGTATTTTCAAGGCGGCGTGAAGCTCGGCGAATCGGCAAACAGTCCTTACAGCGTCGTCTGGAACACTGTTGTCGATGGTCAATACACGCTGACCGCGGTTGCAACTGACAATGATGGCGCAACTGCAACTTCCGCGCCGATCGTCATCACCGTCAACGACACCAACCCTCCGGCGTTGCTTTCGGCCGTCGCGAGCGCGAACGGTGTGACCGTCAACTTTTCCAAGCGGCTGGACACAGCATCGGCAACGGACATCAATCATTACGCCATCAACAACGGTGTTCAGGTCCTGTCCGCGAACCTTGGGTCGAGTTCGAACGTGGTTGTCCTCGGCACGTCGCCGTTAACGAGCGGCGTCAACTACACGCTCACGGTCAACGACATTCGGGATCCGGCCGGCAATCCGATCGTTCCCAACTCACAGACCACGTTCAATCTCGTCCCCTACTCGCCAACGGACATTGGCGGGCCCGGCATCTCTGGTTCGATGAGTTTTTCCGGCGGCACCTACACGTTGACGGGAGGTGGTTCGGACATCGGCGGCGCGAGTGACCAGTTTTTTTTCAGCTATCAGCAGTTGACCGGCGACTTC
>DATNDF010000170.1 GCA_035607015.1 Candidatus Angelobacter sp.
GTTCGTCCATCGGCAGCAGGCGTTGCAGTTCCGCCACCAGCCCGCCGCGATAGATTTTCGGACGCCGATCCGGGGAAACAAACGCCTTCTCTGCGCCACGGTTCGTTTGCAGCCAGCGCACGTAATGGCCGAGCAATTGCACTTCCTCGCGCAGTTCCCAGCCGTGCCGGTACAGGGCGAAGAGCAGTCCGCGATTCTTCAGCGAGTTCATCTTGTCGATCAGTGCGATGAGCTTCACACAAGTCCGCTCAAACCGGCGGAGCGTTCCGCCCCACCCTTTTGGCGGCGTGCGCAGGAGGAACCGGAAATCATCGAGAAAATGTCGTGCCTGCCCGCCAAATTCCGCCGGCAGATAAAAACAATCGCAAAACAACTCCACTTCCCCGGACGAGATGGTGGCCGGCGCGTGGGTTTTCCATTGCGCCAGCCAGCCGGACAACGCGGTCCGGAACGCGTGACGGGGATTCCATCGGTCTTTTGCCCGCGCATACATCGCCAGCGTGCGGAGCGGAATGTAGTTCGCCTCGAACTCGCAGTTGGGGTTGCTCAACACCCCGCTGATTTCCTCGCGCAGTTCGAGCGACCGGCCGGAGTACGGGCCGAGATAAATCCGCCGCAGATCATAATCATTGGCGTGCAGGTTGTCCCACAGCAGCGGCTTGCGCCAGATGGCCCGCCGGAGTTCGCGAATGGATTCGACGGTGATGGCCTCCGAAATGATCTCCGGTCCGGTCCAGAAAATCTGAATCGACGGTTCCAGGAGACGCCCAATTTCCTTGAGGTAACCGGAATCTCCGGGTGGCCCCGACATTTTCCCGCAATACTGTGTCGGACAGAAGCAAAGCGTCGCGTCCGCCACGCGCGAGCGGACGAAACCGAGCAGTTCGTTGGCCACAAAACTCTGCGCGGCGGCGATGGACCCGAACTGTCGCGCGTCGGCCGGGGAGAGAACGGCGGGGATGTCATCGAACAGAATCGCGAACCGCCGGCAGTTCAGGTCGAGCAGTTGCGAAATTTTCTTCCGCAGAACCGCAAGATCCTTCCTGCTCGAGTAGGCGAGGTCGAGACCCGGCGCGATGGAATAGACGAATGCCAGTCCCTTGCCGCGGCAGTCACGGATCAAGGTTTGCAGCATGATGGCCTCCGCTCCCGAGTAAGGCGCGCGCCACAGCGTCCGGTGCTTCACATCATCCTTGGGCGCGTAAAGGTAGGTATTCATGCCCCAGCTCCGCATGAGGCGGAAAAGCTCGTGCCGCTGCGTTGCCGACCAGGGCCGTCCGTAAAAGCCCTCCGCCACGCCGCAAATGAATTTCTTCGATTCCATGTTTATTTTACCGCTCCTGCAATCACACCCCGGATCACCTGCCGGTTGAAGATGGCATAAACCAGCAGTGTTGGCACGGAAATCAACGACAGACCGGCCAGCAACGCCGGGTAATCCGTGTTGTGCGCCTGTTCGAAAGCGATCATCCCCACGGGCAGCGTCTTCATGGCGGGGTCAACGATGAACAGCATCGCCATAAGAAACTCGTTCCAGGTGTTCAGGCAGGTGATGACAACGATCGTCGCCACTGCCGGCCGGGCAACCGGCAGCAGGATGCTGAAATAAAATCGCGCGGTCCGGACGCCGTCGAGTCGCGCTGCTTCTTCGAGTTCAACCGGCAGCGCCGCAAAGAATGCCACGAACAGAAGAATCGCCACCGGCAGATTTTGCGCGGTGTATGGCAGGATCAAAGCCCACAAACTATCATGGACGCCGAGGCTCTCCAGGAGACGAGTCAACGGAATGAGGTAGGACTGCACCGGCAAAATCATGCCGACGAAAAACAGCGCGAGCCAGAGTTTGCGCAACGGAAATCGCGCCTTGCTGAGCGCAAATCCAGCCCAGGCGCCGAAGCACACGACCGCCGCCGCGCTCAGGCCCGTCACCCAGAGTGAATTGATGAAATAGGAACCCATGTTGCCCTGGCGAACCGCTTTCTGGTAATTCGCAAGACTGATCCCGTGCGGCAGGGAAAACGGGTGGCTGAAAATCTCGACGTTCGACGATTTGAAACTGCTCGCAGTCATCCAGACCATGGGAAAAAGGAAAAGCATCGCGAGCGCGATCCAGGCGGCCGATTTTGCCATTGGGGAAATCCTGTTCATGCCGGTTTCCCGATGCGTTTCAGCCAAAGGCTTTTCGCCCCGATGATGATTGCCACGGTGAACAGCACGAGCACCGTGAGGATCACCGCGAGCGCGCTGCCATAGCCCTTGTTGTCGAATTTGATGACCTCTTTCACCAAAAGCGTGGACACAATGCTTGTGTGGTCCTGGTTTGGAAGCAAAACCCAGAACAGATCAAACGCCTTGAACGCGCCGGTGAAGCAAATCAACAACGCGACATAGAGGACTTCCCTGAGCAGCGGCAGCTTGACCTGCCAGAACGTCTGCCAGGCGTCCGCGCCGTCGAGCCGTGCCGCTTCCAGGATTTCTTCGGGAATGTTCGCGAGGCCCGCCAGGAAAATGACCATGAAAAATCCGGCGGAAGCCCACCCGGAAATGACGGAAATCGTCACCAGCGCGCGGCTCTCGTTCAGCATTCCCGGAAACACGCCCACACCGTCCTTGAACAAAAAGCCGAATACCAATCCGACGACGACCATGGACAACACCGCCGGTGAGAAGAACGCGACGCGCAGGAAATGGTTGAAGCGTGTGTTCTTCTCCAGCCCCACCGCCAGCGCGAGGCCGGTGACCACTTCAAAAAGCAGTGTCCAGAGCATGTAACCGAGATTGTTGCCGAGTGACTGGTGAAACTTCGGGTCGGTCACGGCGTAGCGGTAATAGAGGAACCCGGCGAAGTGGAGTTTGTTTCCCTGATACGAGTAAAATGAATCAAGGAGCGTCCGCGTGGAAGGAATCAGCACGAATACGACGAACAATGCGAGCGCCGGCACGAAGAAAAGAATTTGCCCGCGACGTGTCACAATCCCTTCCTCGCGAGGTTTTGCTTTTCGTTCGACCAATAAGCCGCGGCGTCTTTCAAATCCACCTTGCCGGTCAGCAGTTTGCCGACCATCTCATAGAACGCCGCCGCCTGCTCAGGCCGGTAGCCGGTGTCGGGCGGCGGCACCAGCGCCGGGGCGGCCGCCAGAAACTGCAACATCTGCTTTGCCAGCGGGTCGTTGGTGAACTCCGGCGCATCTCGCCGCACGGAAAGATTTCCCAGCCCGGCGAACTCGCTTTGAAATTTTTTTGACAGCAACAGTTCCAGAAACTCAATGGCAGCCCGGGGATTTTGCGTGCGAGGATTGACGAGAAAACCCGTGCTGACCGCGGTCATCGCGTCGGTTTCACCGCGCGCCGCCGGAACCGGAAATACTCCAATGGGAAACTTGAGTTCGCCCTTGCTGCGCGCATCTCCGATGTCGGCCAAAAACCACGAGCCAAGAATGTGCTGGGCCGACTTGCCGCTCAGGAAGAGGATTTTGGCGTCGATGTCCCCCAGCGAACCGATGGCGCCCGCGTCAAGCGCGCCCGGCAGATCGAAGCAGTGGTTTTGCAACAGGAAGGAAAGCGTGTTCAAGCCACGCAACTGCTCCGGCTGGACCGCCGCGCCCGGGCGAAACAACATTCCCGACGGATCCGCACCGAGGTTCTGGCCAAGAAACTCCGCTGCAAGATTGCCCATGGGCCAGAGGTCGCGGTTGCCCTGCGCGAGCGGAAGAACGCCCGCTGCGCGAATCGCGACGCAGAGCCGTCGCCATTCCTCCAGTGACCGCGGTTCGCGCAGGTTCAGCCGCGCGAAGATGTCCTGATTGTACCAGATGAGGTTGCTGATATCGACCGATTGCGGGAGGAAATAGACGCCGCCGTTTTGCTTTCTGATGGCGGAAGGAATGAACGTTTCGAGAAAACCGGGCGCGAGATAGGGCGTCAGGTTCATTGCCCAGTTGTTCTCGATGCAGTATTCGACCTTGAAGCCCTGCCAGTGAAAATAGATGTCCGGCTGGTTGCGTCCTTGAAACTGCAGGCGCCAGCCGACGGTGTTGTAGACCTCGCTGTTCGAGACCATCTGCTCGATTGTCACGCCCGGATGCGTCCGTTCAAATTCCGCGACCGCCGCGTCGAGGATCGCCCGCTCGGACTCCGTGGTAAACGTGTGGGAAAACCGGAGACGGTCAGGGCGGGGCCGGGGCAGCGCGAGACGGTTACCGGCGAGGAGAAAGGACGCCAGCAAAATGGCGGCCCAGACCCATCTTCCGGGTTTCAGCGTCGCTCGCATGCCGTCGTTCAGAACCGCAAGTTGTGCCCGCGCCCTTTTCAGCCGATGGCCAGTCCGGTCGTCGGGTCGAAAAAACGTGACTTCGCCAGATTGAAGACCGCGCAAGCCTTCTGTCCTCGCGCCATTCGTTCCGCCGCCCCAAGCCGCGCGATGAACGGATGCGCGCCCGTTGTGAGGTGGAAAAGCGTCTCCGAACCAAGCGGCTCGACCAGTTCCACGATGGCATCGGCCATGCAACCGTCTTTCGCATTGCTGCTGCCGGCCGGCAACGCGACATCCTCGGCCCGCAGCCCGAGCATCACGGTTTTTCCGGCGCTGGACGCCAGCACTTTCGCGTGCTCCGGCGTGAGTCGCAGTTTGAATCCCGGGTTGCCGCCGGCGGGCGTCCCCGTTTCTTCGTCGAACCAAAGGCCGCCTCCTTCCGGTCGCAGCCCGCCGCGAAAGAAATTCATCGGTGGTGCGCCGATGAAACCGGCGACGAACAGGTTGGCGGGATGGTCGTACAGCCGGACCGGATCGGCAATCTGTTGCACCACTCCGTCTTTCATCACCACGATGCGGTCGCCCATGGTCATCGCCTCGACCTGGTCGTGCGTTACATAGACGATCGTCGCCGCCAGGCGCTGGTGCAGCCGCGAGATTTCCATCCGCATCTGCACGCGCATCTGCGCGTCGAGGTTCGACAGCGGCTCGTCAAACAGAAACGCCTTTGGTTGACGGACGATCGCCCGGCCAACGGCGACACGCTGGCGCTGCCCGCCGGAAAGCGCCTTCGGCAGACGGTTGAACAGGGGCGCGATGCCGAGGATTTCGGCCGCTTCGCCCACGCGCTTTTCAATTTCCGTTTTGGGATATTTTCGCAGCTTCAATCCGAATGCCATGTTCTCATAGACCGTCATGTGCGGATAAAGCGCATAGTTCTGGAAAACCATCGCGACATCGCGGTCCTTCGGCTCGACGTCGTTGACGACCCGACCATCAATGGAAATGGTCCCCCCGGAAATCTCTTCCAAACCGGCGATCATGCGCAGCGTGCTGGACTTGCCGCAGCCGGACGGCCCGACCAGCACGAGAAATTCCCTGTCTTCGACCGTCAGACTGACGTTGTGAACCGCGTGGACTTCCTCACCTTTGGGGCCCTTGAAGATTTTGGAGACGTTTTCGAGGACAATCCGCGCCATGCGCTGCGATTATCCCGACCCGCCCCGGCGATGTCGATAGCGGAGTGGCAAACGGTTCGGGAAGCGGAGGACAAAATGCGCCAGCGATGTGATCCGCCGCCGTCAGGGCGTGGCGAAACTGAACGCGCTCGCCGCTTGTCGGGTTTTCGCCCTCTTTCTCTGGCGCTTCCGGCGCATCTCCTCGCGATGATGATCGATCGCCTTTTGATAACAATCCGGGCAGAGGCCGTGGGTAAAACGGGCTTCCGTGCGCTCCTCGATGTACGCCTCCACCTGGCTCCAATAGCCGCCGTCGTCGCGCACTTTCTTGCACTCGGCGCAAATCGGCAGGAGTCCGCTCAACGCCTTGACCTGCGCCACCGCCTCGCGAAGCTGCCGGATCAGCTTCTCGCGCTCCATTTCCATCCGGTGCCGGTAGATCGCCATTTCGATGGCGACCTTCAACTCGCGTTCGTCGAAAGGCGCGAGGACAAACCCGAACGGCTCCGTGTCGCGGGCGCGAAAGATGGTGGTGTCGCTCGAATTGGCGCTCAAATAAATGACCGGCAGCTTGAGATTTTTCTGGATGTGCTGCGCGGCGTCGGTGCCGCGCATGGCGCCGTTGAGTTCGATGT
The DNA here is from genome assembly GCA_035607015.1 of Candidatus Angelobacter sp. NCBI lineage: Bacteria > Pseudomonadati > Acidobacteriota > Terriglobia > Candidatus Angelobacter > Candidatus Angelobacter sp. The sequence goes on from DATNDF010000170.1 coordinate 6,066, forward strand.
CCATCAGGACGACGTCGGGGGAAGAGTCCTTTGCGGCCGAGATCGCCGCCTCACCGCCGTCCACCCGGTCGGCCACGTCGTATCCCAGCCGGCGCAGACGGGCCTCCAGATCGGCGGAAAGTATCTCCTTGTTCTCGACGAGGAGCACGCGGGTCTTGTTCATCACGTGCAAACCAGCAAATCCGATTCCAGTCGCCCGTAATGTCCGTTTTCCAGCGTTCATTCCCGCATCGAACCGCGTAATGGCTCAACACTGGAAACGGCGTGCACCAATCTCTGACAGACAGCCACTCTGCCGTTGACGCTTGCGTTGCGTTGCCCGCAATATCCGAGTTTGCAAACGCGACGGTGCGCCGTCGCGGCGATTTTCTGGAAACACGCACCGCCACCGCAAGGCACCGCTAAAGTTAGAACCAAACATGAATCTGGACGCTCTCTATTCTGAACTGACTCTCAAAACGAACGCCAAACTCGCCCTCGTCGTGCTGGACGGCCTGGGGGACCTCGCCATCAGATCTCAAAACGAACTCACGCCACTTGAAGCGGCCAGGACGCCCAACCTTGACGCACTGGTCGCCGATGGTGTGGCGCAGGGACGAATGATTCCGGTCGCGCCCGGCATCACGCCCGGCAGCGGTCCTGGTCATCTGGCATTGTTCGGTTACGATCCGCTCGAATTTCAGGTGGGCCGCGGCGTCATCGAAGCTCTCGGACTTGGACTCAGTTTGAAGGCTGGCGACGTCGCGGCCCGTGCGAACTTCTGCACGCTCGACGCCAAAGGCATTGTGACCGACCGTCGCGCAGGTCGCATTGAGACGGAGGTTTGCCAAGAGCTGTGCGCGCTGCTCTCAAGGAAAATCAAAAAAATCGGTGACGCCGAGGTCCTCATCAGGGCCGGCAAGGGCCATCGCTTCGTCGTCCTGTTCCGCGGCAAAGGACTTGAAGGCCCGTTGACCGACGCCGACCCGCATCGCGAAGGCGCGCCCGTTCCCAAAGTGGAGGCAGTCAACCGGAAGTCGCCCAAAGCGAAGAAAGCAGCGAAGCTGGTGGCGGATTTTTACCGCGCGGCGTTGCCTGTCATTGCGAAGAAAAAACCGGCGAACGGCTTTCTGCTGCGCGGCATCGCGCATCAGCCGGAGATTCCGCTGTTTGAGGAGCGTTACCGGCTCAGACCCGCGTGTATTGCCGTTTACCCGATGTACAAAGGACTGGCGCAACTTGTCGGCATGACGAAGCTGGAAGGAGCGCAGACCATCACGGAACAATTCGAGCGCTATCTCGTGGAATACGACAATTACGACTTCTTTTTCATTCACTATAAATACACCGACATGCACGGCGAGGACGGCAATTTCGAGGGAAAGAAGAAAGCGATCGAGGACTTCGACGCCGCGCTGCCGGTTCTGTTGAAGAAGAAGCCGGACGTGCTTGCCATCACCGGCGATCACTCGACGCCTTGCGCGGCAAAAGGTCATTCATGGCATCCGCAACCGGTGCTGTTGCACTCGGCGTTGAGCGGCTCGGACAAACTCGACCGCTTCACCGAGACGGGCGCGAACATGGGTTCGCTTGGCAAATTCGAGGCGAAGTACTTGATGCGTCTCATGCAGGCGAACGCGAAGATGTTTGATAAGTTCGGAGCCTGACGCCATTTTCTGCATCGTGAGCGATCCGGCATCGAGCCAATCAAAGCTGACTCGCGGGCAAATCCACGCGGCGTTGGAAGCGTTGAACCGTGCGCTGGCGGAACGCGAAGTGATCGGCGAGATCTGCCTGTTCGGCGGGGCCGTCATGGTGCTGGCGTTCAACGCGCGGCTGGCAACGAAGGATGTTGATGCAATCTTCCAGCCGGCGGACGTCGTTCGCGAACTGGCCTTGCAGATTGGAAAGTCGGTCGGATTGGCGGAAAACTGGCTGAACGACGGGGTGAAAGGATATTTATCCGCCCGGCACGAAACAACCCGGGGCTCATTGCCTCAATTCGATCACCTGCGCCTCACCATGCCCACGCCGGAGTATCTGCTGGCAATGAAGTGTCTTGCGTCACGGATTGGAGCGGGTGCGGGTGAAGCCGACGACACCGCCGACATCGCGTTTCTGATCCGGCATCTCGGATTGAAAACTCCCGAGGGGGTGATGGACGTTGGCGCGGCGTATTACCGTCCGCACCGGATTCCGGAGAAAGCGCAGTGTCTGGTGGAAACACTGTTTGAAGAAGGGCATGTATGAGACCGAAGACACTGGCCGAAGTCGCCGTGTTGATGCGTTCAGGAGAGTCCTTCGACTTCGCCCTCCGCAATTTTCTGGACGAATTCCAGATGCATCCAGACGCGTCACGTCTGCGCGAAGAACCGGCGCTTCTGATTGGCGCTGTCATCGAGGGTGAACGGTGGGATGCTTTCCTGGCCGCCACGGCCGAGTTGCTGGCTGCGTCCCATGGTTTTGAACCGCCGAACTGGAGCTGGCAGGAACGTCGCAAGTTGCGGCGGCCATGGTTCGCGATTCCCTGGGCCGGGTTGAGGGCCGTTCTATTGGTGGAAGCCCTGCCGCGTTCCGGTCGCGAAACCTGTTCGTCAGCGCCAACGCCCTCGCCCGGGCCTAGGTGCGTTTCCATGAAGGCCGTCATACTCGCCGCCGGCAAAGGCACCCGAATGAAGGAACTCACCAACGAAGTTCCCAAGCCGATGCTCAATGTTAAGGGCAGACCGATCCTCCAGCATATCATTGAGGGTTTGCGCGATGCCGCGGGCATCCGCGAATTCTGCGTGGTCACGGGATGGCGTGCCGGGGTCATTGAAAACCATTTCGGCGATGGCGCGAAATGGAATGCGCGAATTAGTTACTCGCGCCAGGTCGTGCAGGACGGAACCGGCAAGGCGCCCGAACTGGCAAAGGATTTCGTTGGCAGCGACAACTTTCTGCTGACCTACGGCGACATCCTGGTACCGCCGGAGGCTTATCAGCGAATGATCGCGCGGTTTGGCGAGGCAGCTTTCTCCGGCCTGCTCACCGTGACTCACGGCGAGGATGTGACAAAAGGCGGCCTGAACTTTTTCGACGAGCAGTTCTGCCTGAAGCGCCTTATCGAAAAGCCGGGCGCAGCGCAGCTCGAACAACTTCGCGCCGAAGGCTGGCTTAAATCCGGCCAGCCGGTCTGGTATAACGCGGGCATTTATGTTTTCCGCCCCTTGCTGTTCGACTTCACTGCGCGACTCCAAAAGTCTCCGCGCGGTGAATACGAACTGACCGATGCCATCAGCGCCATGGTCGCGGCGGGCCATCGCATCGCCGGTCTCGAAATAAGAGGCCGGTGGGTGGACGTGCGCGATCCGGCGGTGCTCGCGGCACTCGAGAAAAACGAGCTTTGACCGCCAGCCGGAGGTTGACTTCACGCCTTCGGTTCGTTATTAGGAACCGAAACTGTCAGGAGAATTCTTATGCCCCCGAAGACCACTGAAAAAACCGCCGTCGAGTCGAAAACCACCGAAGCGACCAGGGCTTCCGCCGCCCGACAACGCGATCTCGACGCCGCCATCTCGACCATCACCAAAACCTACGGGGATGGCAGCATCATGCGGCTCGGCGACGCGCGGGCGCAGACGAAGATCGACGTGATTCCCACCGGCGCGCTCGCAATTGACCTGGCCCTCGGCGTCGGCGGCATTCCGCGCGGCCGCGTGGTCGAGATATTCGGCCCGGAATCGTCAGGCAAGACGACTTTGATGCTGCACGTCATCGCCAACGCGCAAAAGGGCGGCGGCCTCGCGGCCTTCATTGACGCCGAGCACGCCCTCGATCCGGGCTACGCCAAGAAGCTCGGCGTGAATCTCGACGATCTGCTTGTCTCGCAGCCGGACAGCGGCGAAGAGGCGCTGACGATCTGTGAAACCCTCGCGCGGTCGAATGCGCTCGACGTAATCGTGATAGATTCGGTTGCCGCGCTCGTGCCCAAGGCCGAACTTGAAGGCGAGATGGGGATGGCGACGATGGGAATGCAGGCGCGGCTGATGAGCCAGGCACTGCGCAAACTGACCGCGATCCTCGCCAAGTCCAAGACGACCTGCATTTTCACCAATCAACTGCGCGAAAAAGTTGGCGTCATGTTCGGCAACCCCGAAACCACGCCCGGCGGCAAGGCGTTGAAATTCTACGCGAGCGTGCGCATCGACATCCGCCGCAAAGACACCATCAAGGACGCCACGGGCGGCGCGGTCGGTAATCACGTGAAGGTGAAGATTGTGAAGAACAAGGTCGCGCCGCCGTTTGCCGAGGCCGAGTTCGACATCATCTACAACCACGGCATCAACAAGGAAGGCAGCATCCTGGATGTCGGCATCGGATGCGGCGCCCTGGAAAAGAAAGGCGCCTGGTTGCAGTTCAACGGCGAGTTGATCGGTCAGGGCAAGGATGCGGCGCAGAAGACACTCGCGGAGAAGCCGGACCTTGCAAAAAAAATTGTCGAGGCGATTCTGGCGAAGCGGAACGCCCCGGTCGAAGCCTGACCGGATCCGACGCGCGCGCTTGCGAAAGAAGCGGAGCCGGGGGACACTGGCTCACGGCAGCCCTTGGATTCTGGTCCGAATTCAGGACTGAACGACGAGCAAATGAAATCAATTCGATTGACACCGCGTCTGGTCGCATCAGTGGTGTGTTTTCTGGCGCCGGTCTTCCTCGCGACCGGTTTCGGCGCACAATCTCTTGGAGAAAGCCCGGTGGCGGAACACAAAAGCGGTTCCCTGACCCACGCGGTGGCGCTGGATTTGTCGGGGCAATCCGTCGCGCCGTTCGCCAGGGCGGACGCCAAGGCGGTCGTTTTTGTTTTCATCAGTGTCGAATGCCCGATCTCCAACCGGTACGCGCCCGAAATAAAACGGTTGGACGATGAGTTTGCAAAATCGGGGGTCAGACTCTGGCTGGTTTACCCGGATCCGGACACGACAGTGGATGCGATCAAACAGCATCAAAAAGACTATCAGCTGCCGGACAGGGTCCTGCGCGATCCTCATCACGCGCTGGTCCGCTTTGCCCGCGTGCGGGTCACCCCGGAAACGGCGGTGTTTCTGCCGGACGGAAGGCTTGTTTACCGCGGACGCATTGACAATCGCTACCTCGCGCTGGGAAGTGAGCGTCCGGAAGCCACGCAACACGAACTTCGCGAAGTGCTCGAGGCTGTCATTCAGGGAAAGTCGTCGCCTTACACGTCCGCCCCCGCCGTTGGCTGCTACATCGCGGACGCGAAATGAAGAAACGCCGGCGCAAACAGGCGGACCGGCAGGGCAGCGCCACCTCCAGACCCGAGGCACCCCGCAAACCGCGCCCCCTCAGGCTGGCTGTGATTGTGCTTGGTGCGATCGCTGTCGCGGCGGTGGCGAAGTTTGCGTGGCGACCGCATGAGAAGGCGCCTGCGCCACCGGACGTTTTTGTTCCGAGGCCGCAGGGAACGCTGACGTTCAACAAGAATATTGCGCCCATCATTTTCCATCAGTGCTCGCCCTGTCATCGGCCCGGCCAGGCGGCGCCATTTTCGCTCCTGAGCCATGCGGATGTGAAAAAAAAGGCCCGGGAAATCGCGGACGTGATTGAGAGCCGCTACATGCCGCCGTGGTTGCCCGAACCGGGCTATGGCCATTTTGACGGCGAGCGACGGCTGAGCCGCGACGAAATCGGCCTGATCAAGCAGTGGATTGCGGAAGGGATGGTCGAGGGCGATCCGGCCGATCTGCCATCGCCGCCCCAGTGGCCGGCGGGCTGGGCGGTGGGCAAACCGGATTTGATTCTTACCCTCCCTTCGCCCTATTCACTGGCCGCGGAGGGCAAGGACGTTTATCGCAACTTCGTAGTGCCGATTCCCACCGACCAGCGGCGGTATGTCCGGGCGGTTGAATTTCATCCCGGCAATCATAAGGTGGTGCATCACGCCTTTATCGAAGTTGACGAAACCCGCCAGTCAAGACACCTGACGGACAGCGTCGAGCCGCCGGGGTTCGACGGGATGCAGCTTCCGGAAAGCGTCCAGATGCCCGGTGGACAAATGCTCGGCTGGCAACCGGGCAAACGGCCCTACGTGTCGCCGAACGGATTGTCGTGGGTGCTGGAGCCGAACTCCGATCTGGTGTTGCAACTGCACCTGCATCCCTCCGGGACGATCGAGACCGTCGCGCCGTCCGTGGGTTTTTTCTTCACTGACACGGCGCCGACAAACACAGCATTCCGCATCAACCTCTGCCGTTACACCATCGATATTCCGGCCGGCTCGAAGGATTACTGGATCGAGAATCGTTACGAACTGCCCATTGACGTTGACCTGCTTGCCATCACCCCTCACACCCATTATCTCGGAAAGGAGTTGCAGGGTTACGCGCTCCTGCCGGACGGCTCGAAAAAATGGCTCATTCTCATCAAAAACTGGGACTTCAACTGGCAGGGCGACTATCGGTACGCCGAGCCGGTCTTTCTGCCCAAAGGCACAACCCTCGTCATGCACTTCAGCTATGACAACTCGGCGGAGAACATCCACAACCCCGGTCATCCGCCCAAACGCGTCAAATACGGCCTGCAGACGACCGACGAAATGGGCGAACTATGGTTTCAAGTCCTGCCGCGCAACGTGGCGGAGCGGGAAAAACTGGCAAACGATTTTTTCATCAAGCTCACGCGCGACGCCGTGGAGGAAAACGAGTCGTTGCTCCGCGCGGACCCGCAGGATGCCGAGGCCCATTTGCGGCTCGGTAACGCGCTGTTCTTCTTGCGGCGGATTGACGAAGCGGTGACGCATTTGCGCGCCGCTGTGCGGCTTCATCCCGACAATGACCAGGCCCACAGCTGTCTGGGAGGCATTTATCTCGGGCAGGGCCGCCTCGCCGACGCGAAAGCCGAGTACGAAGCCGTCCTGCGGCTGCGTCCCAACGATTACCAGGCGTGCGGGAGCCTTGGATTTATTTTCTTGCGCGAAGGCGACCCGCGCCGGGCGGAGTCCTATCTGGAAAGCGCTCTCAGCATCAATCCCGGCGATCCGATTTCCCGCGCGCTCCTGGGACAATTGAGGAACGCGAAGGGCGGCCCGCCAAACCGAAACTGATCCACTCCAGTCCCGCTCCGTCTTTGAATCGCCCCGCCGCGCGATAAG
>DATNDF010000171.1 GCA_035607015.1 Candidatus Angelobacter sp.
AACGCTTGGTTTGCTGTGGAAGTTCGGCGGACTTCCGCGGGCTCGTATGATGCCGCGAGAGTCGGGGGTGTTTATTGGAATCACAGCAGCGTTTTTTAAAATGCGACGCCGTGCCAACGATGTACCGGCCAGTCCGCCCACTCCCCTGACCGGCTTCACTGGAATCGGGGTCGTTCCAGAGCCGCCTGACATTCTGTTGGGTATTTTGGTTAGCGTCGCTTTGCTCGTGTTTCGCGTTCGCAGATTGGCCGAAGAACGCCAAAATGGACTCCTGCCCATGGGCAAGTAGCTTGCCGACCGTTTGACCACTAAAATAAGGGTTGCGGCTGCCTCCCGGTCTGGTATTTTGCTCGCCCTTTTGGCTTTGGCGGGAATTGTCCCGCCGGTGCGAAAGGGACGGAACGGCCTTAAAATCCAAGCCCTGGCCCGAATGGTCCGGGGCGGCCAGAACAACATCTAAATCAATCCTGTGTTCCGCGGGATGGTTCGTCGGCACGTTCCGACGGGCTACCAACCAATGGAAAATTGTGATAAGTATTGGCGTTAAGGAATTGTTGGAAGCGGGAGTCCACTTTGGACACCAGACCAAACGGTGGAACCCCAAGATGAAGAAATTCATCTTCGATGCCCGCAATGGGATCTACATCATCGACCTGAGCAAGACTCTCGCGCAGCTCGAAACAGCGTGCAGTTTCCTCCAGGAGACGGTCGGAAAAGGCGGACGTGTTCTCTTCGTCGGCACAAAAAAGCAGGCGCAACAGGCGGTGAAGGAAGCCGCCGAACAATGCGGCCAGTTTTATGTGACCGAACGCTGGCTCGGCGGGACGCTTACCAATTTGAAGACCATCAAGCGGTCCATCGGCCGGCTCAAACAGATTGAAAAGATGGATGCGGACGGATCCATCAATAATTATGTCAAGCAGGAGCAGTCCATGTTGCGTCGTGAGGCTGCGCGCCTGCACAAGAATCTGGATGGAATCCGCGCCATGGACAGTTATCCGTCTGCCATGTTTGTCGTGGACATCAAACGGGAGCACAATGCCGTCGCCGAGGCGCGCCGCCTGAAGATCCCCATGGTCGCCATTGTGGATACGAATTGTGATCCTGACCTCGTGGACTACCCGGTCGCCGGAAACGACGACGCCATCCGCTCAGTGCGCCTGATCCTGAGCGTCGTTGGCCAGGCGGTCACCCAGGCGCGCGCGGAGTACGAAGCCAAGTATGCACGCCGGAAAACAACGGAGGAAGTGGCACCGGCCGAAACGGCCGTTTCGCCAGCGCCAGAAGTGGCCGCGTCGACCGCGACCGTGGCGGCTGCTCCCGCTTGAAGGAGTTCCCGGCGGACAGTGTGGCATTCGTCCGATTTCCCGCTCGTGATTTCCAACTCCTAATCCCCAACAAATTTGTATGGCTGAAATAACCCCTGCACTGGTGGCGAGACTGCGCGAAATGACGGGAGCCGGTTTGATGGACTGCAAGAAAGCCCTGGTGGAAGCCGGCGGAGACCTCAATACGGCCGTGGACATCCTCCGCAAGAAGGGAGTGGCAAGCGCCGCCAGAAAAGCGGGACGCGAGGCAAAAGAGGGCGTCATCACCCAGTGCATTCTACCCGGATCGCGTGTGGGCGTACTGGTTGAAATCAACTGTGAAACCGATTTCGTGGCAAAAAACGACACGTTCAAGGGCTTCTGCGATGAAATCGCGCGCAAGCTCGGCAACGATCCGGGAGTCGATCTTGAACCGGACCGCGTTGCCGCGGTTGCGAAGATCGGAGAGAACGTCAGGGTCTCCCGGCACGAGCGATTCGAAGTTGGCGGCAGCGGCATGGTCGCGGCGTACATTCACACCGGTGCAAAAGTTGGGGTTCTGGTGGAGGTGGGCGCGGGCAACGAAAACACCGTGAGCACGGACGAGTTCAAACAGCTGGTGCGCGATATTACACTGCAGATTACCGCGGCCCAGCCCATCGCCGTCTCACGCGATCAGGTCGATCCGGCCATTATAGCGAAGGAAAAGGAGATCGCTGCGGAACAGGTCAAGGGCAAGCCGGCGCAGGCCATTGCGAGGATCGTCGAGGGCAAGATGGACAAATTCTTTCAGAGCCACTGCCTGCTCGACCAGGGTTTCGTGAAAAAGAATTCCGAGGTCACGGTCAGGGAGCACCTCGGCGGCGTCGCCAAGCAGTTGGGCGACGAGATTACCATCCGTCGCTTCATCCGCTTTCAGGTGGGCGAGACGATTGCGCCCTGACGGAGGCTTGTTAGCGTTGCGACCGGACGCCATGGAACCGCCGTCCGGTCTTTTTTATTCGTGGCGATGCGACGGAAAACAGGTCGAACGTCGCGCAGACCGCTAGATCAGGCGGCCGGTCCTGG
>DATNDF010000172.1 GCA_035607015.1 Candidatus Angelobacter sp.
GGGCGGTCGAGCTGGCGAGGCAACATTTCTGTCCATGGGACGCCGCCTCCGGGTCGGAGCGCGGACCGGCGGCCGCGAGAGATTTGAAGCGCGCAACAAAAGGCGTGGAATTGCCAACCTTGGATTCGCTCAGGCTTTCGCCGACCGAAAAGCGCAATCCGCTTTCGATGAATCTGGGGCGGTCTTCAATTATGGCAGCCATCGAGCTGATGTTGCGCGAAGATGGAAGAGTTCCCCCGGCAATTTGGAAGGAGCGAAAGAACATCGAGCGGGCCGTGAAATTCATTGTGCGCGCATTCAAGCAAGGCGGGCGGCTGTTCTACGTCGGGGCCGGATCCAGCGGCCGGCTCGGCGTGCTCGACGCGAGCGAATGCCCTCCGACTTTTCGGGCGCCGCCGGAACAGGTCCAGGGCATCATTGCCGGCGGACAGCGCGCGTTGCGTGAATCCGTCGAAGGCGCCGAAGATGACCCGATCGCTGGCGCGCGGGCGGTTCGGTTTCGAGGGGTGAACCGCCGGGACGTGGTGGTGGGTATCGCGGCCAGCGGTCGGACTCCGTTCGTCTGGGGAGCGATCCACGAGGCGAATCGGCGCGGTGCGAAGACCATTTTCCTGTGTTTCAATCCACACCTGAAGACGCCGCGGCGCATCCGGCCTCATCTCGTCATCGCTCCGGACGTCGGTCCTGAAGTCCTGACAGGTTCAACGCGGCTCAAATGTGGCACCGGCACGAAATTGATCCTGAACATTTTCACAACCGTGGCGATGGCGCGGTCGGGCAAGGTCGTCAGCAACCTCATGGTGGACCTGAATCCGGGCAACGCTAAGTTGCGCGACCGCGCTGTCCGCATTGTTCGCGGGTTGACCGGTACTGGCTCCGCCACGGCGAAAGCGGCATTGGAAGAATCCGGTTGGGTGATAGCCGAAGCCCTCCGCCGACTGAAACGAAGCAGGAGTGATTTGTGAATTGGCCGGACCGGCGGGCCGTCGCGGCCGGACATCCCATCGCGGTCGTCGTCGGCTTATTTCGTCCGGAATGTCTGCTGGTGACGGGTGGCCGGAATCGTGATGGTGTACGATTTGCCTCCGGGCGCAACGGATAATTTGATGTAGGCGCCGGCGCAGTTTTCCTCTGTGTTCGCGATGAACTCATCCGCGGTGTTGTTCGTTTCGCCCGCCCGAACGTTGCGATGCATCTGGTACATGGCGCGTATGGACGGCGCGGATTTCAGGGTGGCGAACGTTTCCGGCTCGCAGCCTTTCCTCGGCCCATTGTTCATCACGGAAACGGTGGGTGACAGGCTTCGAATGAACAGCGGATTGTTGCTCAAATCGAGTCCATGATGATCCACCTGGTAAACATCCACCACGCCCACACGATTCGTCGGGCATACAAGGCCGGCTTCCGTGTTCCACGTCAAATCACCACCGTCGAAGAATTCGAAAGAGCCAAATTGCAACAGCAGGACGACGCTGTTCCTGTTGTCGGAAGTATCGGCTGGTTTTGGCTTTGACTCCGCGCAAAGAGGGTTGGGCGTGCCGATGCCGGCGGACGGGACGAATTGTTGCCTGGCAGCGAGGCAACGCAGCGCCAGCCGGGCTTCGCCCTCGCCTTGCTGCAGCGGGATCAGTTCTCCCGCTTTGATGACGATGCGCTTTTCGGCCGTGAAGTCGCGATACGGTTTGATTCGTTCGAAAAACGGCGCGTCATCGCCACCGTCGGGATTGTGTCCGGGGATGCCGTTGTCGTAAACGACGCCGAGGGGCATCAACCTGGAAAGTTCGGCGGCACCGCCAAAATGGTCGGTGTGAAAGTGCGTGGTGATGAGAAAATCGATTTTCTTCAATCCGGCAACGTCCGCCGCGACGTGATGAATGCGCTGGGAATCGCGACCGCCGGGGTTGCCAGAGTCGATGAGCACAGATTCACCGGCCGGCGTGACAATGAGCGTCGAACCGCCGCCCTCTGAATCGATCCAGTAAATATCCAACGATTTGTCCGGCCTGCCGGCCTGCGTCAGGAACGGCAGCGAAGCAGCGAGAACGGCCGAAAGCTTGACAAGGAGACGTTTCATGGACGGCCTTTTGCCGGCTAAATATGCCTTGCCAAAGCGGCAGTCGCCAAGTTGAATCCAGTGCCTTTGGCTGGCTGGGTAGCTCAGTCGGTAGAGCAGAGGACTGAAAATCCTTGTGTCGGCGGTTCAATTCCGTCCCCAGCCACCACTTTCATAACATCGAACGAACTCAAAGAGTTATCTGAAATTCCTACCTGCATAAACGGCTCGATTCATGTCTGAAATAAATCTGCTCTGTTCCACTTCTGTTCCACTTTTCCAACTGTGAGCCGCCCCGCCGAGAATCCGGGCGGGGCTTTGTCGTGAGAAGGGTTTTCAGCGTGTGGCCTCTGTCGCCTGTTCGGCAAAGCTAAGGGTGATCTTCCCCGGCTCGTCCAGCCACACTTCAACGCGATGGCCGGGCTTGAATCCAGCCTGCTCCAACCATTGGCCGGTCAACCGAATCTTGGGCGTGATCTTGCCAGCCGCAAAGTCGCCCGTTGCTTCGATCTTAAGGGTGCGCCATTCAGCCGGCCTGATGGCACGAGATTCGGCGGCGAGATTCTTTCGAGCCTGGCGGTGCCAGAAACCTTGCCCCTCAGTGGATGGTTGAAGTAGTGCGTCCTTCATGGTTACTCTTTCTTTGCCGCCCCCCGCTACAACGGGTCGCCCTGGTTCTTGGTTACTCTTGACCGGGGCTTGGGCGGCATTATCGGTCAGGAGCAAATTGGAGAATTGATTCTTACATGCTGTCGCTTGATTTCAGTCTGGACTTACTGATAACAGAAACTAGAGTAGCGTCAAGTCGTTTCCGTTAACAACAAGTCGCATGACCACCGCAAAGAAGAAAATGGGCAGGCCGAGACTGCCGCGAAAGCAGGCGCTTGGCCGGGTGCTGGGCGCGCGGTTCCGTCCCGACGAGGAACGGCAGATTGCCAACGCGGTTCGCGATTCGGGCAAGGCTCAAGCCGATTGGATTCGCGACGCCCTGCTGAGTGCTGCAAGCAAATGAGGACTCTCTTATTTTCCGCGCCGACCGTCCCCACGGTAGCCACCGGGAGGGGGGCCGATTAGCTTGCGGGTGCTATTCGGGTTCCCATCGCCGCAAATACGCGCCGCAATCCCTGGTAGCGCCGCGGCTGTGAGGTTTGCGATGAAAGTAATTTCTTTTTCCGGGCCAGCGGCACGACGAACACCTCGGCACCCCCTTTTGACGCCCCGCTATTCGATCCGAGAGCCCGTACACCATTTGGGTTTTCCTGCGGATCTGAGTGGACGCGGTGGAAACGGCCTTGTGTTGTCGGCGGATCACTTCTCGTAACCGTCGGGTTGCATCAATAGCATTCATAATGGGAAGCATGATGGCAAAAGGCTCTGGACAAATGCGGTCCAAGGGGTTTTGAAGGGTTTGAATTGTAATCGGCTTCCAATATACGACCATTGGTTGCATATTGCATGACGGTTTTGTTGAGTCCGAAGGGCTTACAAACTGATGCAATGCAAAAATCAGCGGCTTGAAAAAC
>DATNDF010000173.1 GCA_035607015.1 Candidatus Angelobacter sp.
GTGAAGCGGCATCAGGCGGACATTCGCATCAGCGACCAGTTCGCCACCACGTCCATCGAAGAGGAGTTTTACAATCCCAACGCGCAGCGGATCGAAGGCACGTTCCTCTTTCCCGTTCCCAAGGGCGCGCAGATCAAAAAGTTCGCGATGAACATCGACGGAAGGGAGGTCGAAGCCGAGTTGCTGACCGCGGACAAGGCGCGCGGCATCTACGAGGACATCGTGCGCAAGCTCAAAGACCCGGCGCTGCTCGAATACGCAAACCATGATGTGTTCAAGGTCCGCATCTTTCCCATTGAGCCGCGCGGCACCAAGCGAGTGAAGCTTTCCTATACGCAACTGCTCAAGTCCGACGCCGGCCTCGTCGGCTACGTTTATCCGCTCAACACCGAAAAATTTTCGGCCAGGCCGATTCCGAACGTGAGCGTCAAGGTCGAGTTGGAAACGAAGCGTCCGCTCAAATCCATCTATTCGCCGAGCCACAACGTGGAAATCAAACGTCACGGCGGAAACAAGGCGACCATCGGTTACGAAGCGAAAGACGCGAAGCCGGACACGGACTTCCAGCTTTTCTTCGCGCCGGAACCGGAGGACATCGGCGTGAACCTGATGACTTACAAAACCGGCGGTGATGACGGCTATTTCCTGCTGCTCGCGTCGCCGGGCATTGGCACGAAGGAATCCAGGGTAATTCCGAAAGACGTGACGTTTGTGCTCGATACCTCCGGCTCGATGGCGGGCAAGAAAATCGAGCAGGCGAAGAAGGCGCTGGCGTTCTGTGTCGAGAACCTGAACGACGGCGACCGTTTCGAAGTGATGCGTTTCTCGACCGAGGCCGAACCGCTGTTCAACAAACTCGTCGATGTGTCGAAGGAAAGCCGTTCACGCGCGGAGGATTTTATCAAGGACCTGAAGGCCATCGGCGGCACGGCGATCGACGATGCGCTGAAGAAAGCGCTCGCCCTACGCCCCGGTAGCAGCCGACGTGAGGAGGTTCAATTTTCAAAATCCGAAATCCGAAATCCGAAATCCGAAACTGACCGCCCGTTCGTCGTCATTTTCCTGACCGACGGTCTGCCGACGGTTGGAACCACGGACGAGAACGAGATCGTCGCCAACGTGAAGAAGAACGGCGGCGGGAACGTGCGCGTCTTCTGTTTCGGCATCGGCCATGACGTGAACACGCATTTGCTCGACAAGATCACCGAGGAAACGCGCGCCGTCAGCCAGTACGTGTTGCCGGAGGAGGACATCGAAGTGAAGATTTCGAACTTTTTCGCCAAGATCAAAGACCCGGTGTTGACGAATCCGACGCTGAGCTTCACCGGCGACATCCATCCGGCGAGACTTTATCCCGCGCCGTTGCCCGATTTGTTCAAGGGCGAACAACTGGTGTTGGTCGGTCGCTACCAGGGCAGGGGAGATTCCGCTGCCGTGATTGAGGGAACTGTGAACGGCGCGCAAAGGAAGTTCACTTACGATGTGAAATTTGGCGACAACGGCGACGATTACGATTTCATTCCACGCCTTTGGGCCACGCGGCGCGTGGGCTACCTCCTCGAAGAAATCCGGTTGCACGGCGAGAACGCTGAGTTGAAGGATGAAGTGACCGAGCTGGCGCGCAAATACAGCATTGTCACGCCTTACACGGCTTATTTGATCGTTGAGGACGAAGCAAAGCGTGGAGTGCCGATTCTGTCGCAAACGCTGCCGGAGCTTCAGCAGGATGCAGCGGCGCGTTCCAGTTTGGACGGCTACTCCGCCAATGTGATGAGGCAGCGTTACGGCCTCGCACCGGTAACGCAATCGCGCAGCGAACTGGCATTCAAATCAGCGAACGCGCCGGCGGACGCTCTCTCGCTCGGCGTCGCCGAGGCGCAACACGGGCTTTCAGTGGAGACGTTGCCCGCGCCGTCGTCAGCCGGCACCGTGGTCGCAGGCAGGGCAGTGGAACCGACACGGATTGCCCGATACACGCAGCAGACGCGCTTCGTTGGCGGGCGGAGCTTTTACCAGAATGGCAACCAGTGGATTGATTCCACGATTCAGAAATTGAAAGACCCGAGGCGTGTCCGCGCGCAGCTCAATTCGAAGGAATACTTCGATCTCGTCGCAAAGAAGGCGGAAACTCTGCCCTGGCTGGCACTCGGGCAAAATGTGCAGTTCGCGCTGGGAGACACGGTATATGAAATTTACGAGTAACGTCTCCGGAGCGCGCGCGCGGCCCGCGGACCATTGGCGACG
The DNA here is from genome assembly GCA_035607015.1 of Candidatus Angelobacter sp. Lineage (NCBI taxonomy): Bacteria > Pseudomonadati > Acidobacteriota > Terriglobia > Candidatus Angelobacter > Candidatus Angelobacter sp. Next base: position 2,245 of record DATNDF010000173.1, read on the forward strand.
GTTCGTCGCCAATGGCAATCAATCTTCCCGCCTTGCACAACGTTTATGAGACGTGACCGCTTTGCGCCGCCGTCGGCCGCCGCAGCGGACACGCCAGCGGCGTGTGCTCCCCGGCAATTGCACCTGCCAGAGGCAGGTGTTAGCGTCGCCGCGTTCCGAACTACATGAAAACACGCCTTATTATCGGATTCTTTTGCCTGCTCGCAGGACTCTCATCTTCTTTCGCCGCCTCGCGCGACGCGCAATGGAAAGAAGTGGACGAGGCGATCAAGAAAGGGCTGCCGAAGACCGCCATCGAAAAGCTCGAGCCGATCATTCAAGGCGCGTTGAAGGACAAGGCCTGGGGTGAAGCGACAAAGGCCATCGCGCGAAAGATTGTTCTCGAAGGCAACATCCAGGGAAACAAGCCCGAGGAGAAGATCACGCGGCTGGAGGCGGAGATCGCCAAGGCGCCGAAGGAAATCGTTCCGTTGCTCGATACCATTCTGGCCAACTGGTACTGGCATTATTTCCAACAGAACCGCTGGCGCTTCATGCAGCGCACGCAGACGGCGCAAGCGCCGGGCAAGGATTTCACGACGTGGGATCTGCCGCGCTTGTTTGCGGAAATCGACAAACAGTTCCAGAAGGCGCTGGTGAACGCCGACGCGCTCAAGAAAACGCCGGTCGCGACGTTCGATGAACTATTGCAGAAAGGAACATTGCCCGACAGCTATCGTCCCACGCTCTATGATTTCATCGCGAATGAGGCGCTCAAGTTCTACGCGAGCGGTGAGCAGGCGGCAGCGAAGGCGTCGGATGCCTTCGAGATTTCGGCGGAGAGCCCGCTCTTCGGCAGTGTTGAAGACTTCCTCGCCTGGAAGCCAGAGACTACGGATGCTGATTCGCCGAAGCTCAAAGCCATTCATCTCTTCCAGGACCTGCTTCGATTTCACCAGAAAGACAACGACAAGACAGCTTTCATAGACGCCGATCTATCGCGCCTCGTTTACGGGTTCAACGTCGCGTTTGGCGAAGAGAAGAACGCGCGTTACAAGACGGCACTCAAGGCGCTCGTGGGCAAATGGGCCGATCACGAGCTATCGGCAATAGCGCTGCATCATTGGGCGCGTGTGGTGCAGCAGGAGGAGGATCTGGTGGAAGCGCGCAACCTCGCGTTGCGCGGTGCGAACGCTTTTCCGAACAGCGCCGGCGGCAAGCTCTGTCGGAATCTCGTCTCGGAAATCGAGGCGAAATCCGTCGCCATATCCACGGAGCGGGTCTGGAACGCCCCGTGGCCAAAGGTCCGGGTTTATTATCGCAACGTGACGAACGTTTATTTCCGCGCCTTTGCGTGGGATTGGAACGAGTTTCTCGACAAGAGACACAGCCGCCCCGAAAAGCTCAACGATGACGAGCGGAAACAACTTCTGGCCAAAACGCCGGCGTTGGAATGGTCCGGCGCATTGCCGCCCACGCCGGACTACAAGGAGCGCGCGCAGGAACTGCCCGCGCCCGAAAATCTCAAGCCCGGTTTTTACTTCATCGTCGCCAGTCATAAACCGGACTTCAGCGAAACGGACAACCAGCTCACGTTCACAGATGTCTGGGTGAGCGACCTTGCGCTGGTTGTCCGGCCGCGCGACGGCAAAATCGAAGGCTTCGTGCTGGAGGCCAACTCAGGGGAGCCGGTCGCCGGCGCGGAGATCATGTCGTGGTCTCTCGACAATCAGGGTAATCGTGTTTCCGGACCGGCGGTGAACTCCGACGAAAACGGCTTCTTCACATTCGCGCCCAAGGAAGGGCGGGGTTATCTGATTCGAGCGCGGCACAACGGACGCGAACTGGCCACGCAGCAGGAATACTCCGCTTATCGCTACGAGCGCGAACGGTCGTCCGACCAGACGATCTTCTTCACCGACCGCGCGCTTTATCGGCCCGGCCAGACGATCCAGTACAAGGGCATTTGTCTGCGGGTAAATCAGGAGAAGGACGACTACGATGTGCTGAGTGGACGCGAATTGACGGTGATTTTCGCCGATCCGAACAACAAGGAAATTGCGCGCCAAAAGCATCGTTGCAACGATTATGGCTCGTTCACCGGCAGCTTCACCGCGCCGCGCGACCGCGTCATGGGACGAATGCGTATCTATGTGAGCAGTACCCCCAACGGTCAGGCCGACTTCAATGTGGAGGAATACAAACGCCCGAAGTTCCAGGTGACACTCGACGCGCCGAAAACTGCCGCGAAACTCAACGACAAGGTCACCTTGCAAGGCAAGGCCGAAAGCTATACCGGCGCGGCCATTGACGGCGCGCAGGTGAAGTATCGGGTCGTGCGCGAAGTGCGCTGGCCGTATTGGTGGGGCTGGTATCACTCGTGGCGAATGCGCGGCGTCTCGGCGAGCCAGGAGATCGCGCATGGCACGGCGATGACCGGGATTGATGGCACTTTCAAGATCGAGTTTGTCGCCAAACCCGATCCGAAAGTTTCGGAGAAAGATGAGGCGTCGTTCAGCTTCAGCATCTACTCGGACGTGACCGATACGACCGGCGAGACTCGCTCCGCACAGCGCGGCATCAACGTCGGATTCACCGCATTGCAAGCGACGCTTGGCGTGGGCGACTGGCAAACGGAGGATCAGCCCGTCGAGATCGGTGTCACCACGACAACGCTTGACGGCGAGCCGCAGACAGCCGAGGGGAGCGTGAAGATTTACCGGCTCAAGCAGCCGGACAAAGTGCAGCGGCCTTACATGGGCGAGATCAGCGATTACCGGCCCGGTCCGACGCCAGAGCATCCGGACCTTTCCGACCCGAACTGGTGGGAGTTGGGCGAGGTGGTTGCCGAACAAGGTTTCACCACGGATGCGAAAGGTGCGGCGAAATTTCCGGCAAAGCTGGGAGTCGGCGTTTATCGCGCAGTGCTGGAAACGCAGGATCGCTTTGGAAAGAAGGTGACGGCGCGCCAGCAAATCCGCGTGTTGAAGCCCGACGATACGAAGCTCGCAATCAAGATTCCGCATTTGCTCGACGCGCCGAAGTGGAGCCTCGAACCGGGCGAGGAGTTCATGGCGTTGTGGGGCACGGGCTACGACGAGGGACGCGCGTTCGTCGAGATCGAGCACCGGCATAAGATGATTCAGCAGTTCTGGACGAAGCCCGGGCGGACGCAGCAGCAGATCAGGCAGGCCGTGACCGAAGCGATGCGCGGCGGATTCACCGTGCATGTCACCCAGGTGCGCGAGAACCGGGCGTATCTTGAATCACGCCACGTGGATGTGCCGTGGAAGAACAAGGAACTCGACATCAAGTGGGAGCATTTCACGTCGAAGCTGGGGCCTGGCCAGAAGGAAACCTGGACAGCGGTGATTTCAGCTCCAAAAGGCGGTGGGGCGAGAGACCCCTCGAGCCCCGACCAAAAGAAAACTGACAAGAATTCACGGGTCGACGGAGTCTCGTCCCACCGCGAAATGGATGTTGAGAAGTCCGTCGCGGAAATGGTCGCGACGCTTTACGACCAGTCGCTGGACCAGTTCCTGCCGCTCTACTGGCAAAACCGCTTCGGGTTCTTTTATCAGGACTACTCGACCGCGCAATATTCGTTCGAGAACACGACCAGGCAGTTTCAGTGGCTTCGAGGTCAATGGACGCAGCGTCACGAGAATGTTGAGCTGCGCTATCGCGAGTTTCCTCGTGACCTCGTGATGAACTTGTGGGGCTACGGTGCGGTGCAAACCCGCGCAAGGTACTATG
>DATNDF010000174.1 GCA_035607015.1 Candidatus Angelobacter sp.
TCCGGCAATAGCTGAGCCCATGCCACAACCCGGTGCGGTAAGCGTCATCTTAACACTGACTTTATGCCGGCCATCCGGTTGCGCTTCCAGCTGCATGTCGTAAACCAGACCCAGATCCACGATGTTGACAGGTATCTCAGGGTCGTAACAGGTCTTCAACGTGTCCCAGACCATTTTTTCCAGCGTTTCCTGGCTGAGCGGTCCCTCACCAGACACAGTCTCCACTTCTGCGTTCGGTCTCTGCAAGCCGAGCGCATCGGCGTCTTTGCCGGAAATCCGGTACAAACCTCCCGACGCATGCACCGTGTAGGTCCCGCCGAGCGTTTGTGTGATATCCACGGGTGTTCCGGCCGGCAGCGTGGTAGAGTGGCCGGCCGGAATCTGGACCGCTTCGCAATCACGGGTCAATTCCACCGAGGTCACGTTTTGCATGAGAACAGTCTAGCTCAAAACGCGGGATGGAAAAGCAGGAAAAGCTTTTCCCGGTCCTGAATTTTCAACTTAAATTCATCCCATGCGAGACCGGGTGTGGCAACGGGCGATCGAAACCAGCGCGGACCCGCCGCGGGCGAAGCATGGCTTTGAACGGCTCAAGGACACCCGGGCTGCAGCCGAATTGAAAAAGGCATCACCCGAACAGGCGCGGATTCTCGCCGCCTTGTTCAGCGGCTCGGAGGTCCTGGGTGAATCGTTGCTCAAGCACCCGGAGTGGCTTCCTCAAGCGCTCGACGCGAAGCTGCTGCTTTGCCCCCGGCAGGACCGGGGCTTGCGGCGCGAAGTAAACGCCTGGCTGAAACCATTCCTCGACTCCCGCGATCATTCCGCCGCCCTCGCCGCGTTGCGCCTTTTCAAACAGCGTGAAATGCTCCGCATCGCCGCGCGCGACCTTGCCCGGCTGGGTGACGTCACGGAAATCACGCTGGAGATTTCCGACGTGGCTGACATCTGCCTGGATGTCGTCCATCAGATCTGTCGTCGGGAATTCGCCGGACGCTTCGGCGAGCCCTATCACCTCGACGCCGGTGAACGCTGGCGACCAACGGAATTTTGTGTTCTCGGCATGGGCAAGCTTGGCGGCCGGGAGCTGAACTACAGTTCCGATGTCGATTTGATTTTTGTGTACACAGAGGAAGGCCACGTTTTCAAGGAACCGCCGACGAGCGCGCAACAGATCGGCAAAGGCCTGACCAATCATCAGTTTTTCAAGCGGCTTATCGAAGCGTTCGTCGCCGAGGTCACTCGCCTGACGACGGAAGGCGCCCTGTTCCGCATCGACCTGCGCCTGCGTCCCGAAGGCGATGCCGGGCCCCTCGCCCGCTCGCTCGACGGCTACGAGAATTATTATTCGCAATGGGGCCAGACGTGGGAGCGCATGATGCTCATCAAAGCGCGCCGGGTGGCCGGTGATGAATCGCTCGCCTCGGAATTCCTGGAAACAGTCCAGCCTTTCCGCTACCCGCGCGCCCTCGGCGAACGCGTCTTGCGCGAGATCTCAGACACCAAACAGCGCATCGAGAACGAGATTGTCAAGGCGGGGGAAATTGACCGCAACGTGAAACTCGGGCGCGGCGGCATCCGCGAAATCGAGTTTGTCGCCCAGGCTCTGCAATTGTTGAATGCCGGGCGCATTCCGTTTCTGCAAAATCCACAGACACTGCCGACACTTGAAAAACTCGTGCAATACCGTTTTTTGCCGGAAGCCGACGCCAGAAAGCTCGGCGAGGCCTATCGCTTTCTCCGCGACGTGGAGCACCGGTTGCAAATGGAAAACAATCTGCAAACGCATACGATCCCTTCCGAACGCCGGGCACGCCAGCGCCTCGCCGCGCTCATGGGGTTCGATTCGCTGCGCGCCTTTGAGTCCGCCCTGCGGGAACACACCCGCGGCGTGCGCGCGATTTTCGACGGGCTCCTCAAATCCGAACGGCCCGCGTTCGACCGCCGGTTGCCGCGCGATTTTGCCGGACATGCGGCTGAATGGAAAACACTTTTGAACGAACATTCGTTCAAAGACGTGGAGAAATCGTTTTCTCTGCTCGAGACATTCGCAGCCGGTCCGGGCTACGTTCACGTCTCGCCACGAACGACGGACCTTGCGATGCAGCTCGCGCAGAAATTATTCTCGCTTTGCCCGACGAAGGACTCCTCCGGCAACGTCGCTATGCCGAAGAACGCCTTGTCCGATCCCGACCGCGTGCTGGCGCGGCTGGACAGTTACATCACGGCATACGGCACGCGCGCGATGCTTTACGAAACCTGGACAAGCAATCCATCACTTTTCGAATTGCTGCTGCTGTTGTTCGACCGCTCCGAATTTCTTGCCGAAACCGCCATTCGCACGCCCGACCTGGTTGACGATCTGGAGGTGAGCGGGTTCCTTCGCCGCCGCAAGGCTGCGCCCGAAATCCTGGAAGACCTGCGCCACGGCCACGCCGACAAGGACCAGCGCCTCTGGCTGCGACGTTACCACCAGTCGGAATTGATGCGCATCGGACTGCGGGACATCCTCGGCCTGGCGGAGTTTGAGCTGAACCTGGCCGAGCTTTCCGCGCTCGCCGATGCCTGCCTGCAATACGCGTTGGAAGTCGTGTTGCGCAAAAACAAATTCAAGAGCGCGCCGTTCGCCATCATCGGCCTGGGAAAGCTGGGCGGCGCGGAACTCAACTATGGCTCTGATCTCGACATCATTTTCGTCGCCGATCCCAAAACGAAAAATCTTCCGGCATTGCAACGCCTCGCCGCCGAAATACTGGGTCTACTTTCCAGTCCCACCGAGCTCGGCGTCGCATTTCCCACCGACGCGCGGCTGCGACCTGATGGCGAGAAGGGGTTGCTCGTCAATACGCTCGATGCGTACGAGGCCTACTACCGCCGTCGCGCCATGCTCTGGGAAATTCAATGCCTCACACGCGCGCGGCCGATCGCCGGTGACACCAAAACCGGTGAACGATTCCAGAAACTGGCCGCCACCCTGACGAACTTCGGCCAGCCGGACCTGCCGTTGACGGCGTACCGGCCGGATTGGAAAAAGGAAATCTGCGGGATGCGGGCGCGCATCGAGAAGGAACGCACGCCGCCGGGCAAAGAAAGCCTGGCCATCAAGACCGGCGCCGGCGGCCTCGTTGACGCCGAGTTCATCGCGCAAACACTTTGCCTCGCGCACGGCTGGCAGGAACCCAATACCCTGCGCGCGCTCCAGTTTGCCCGCGAGAAAAACGCGCTGCCCGCCGCTGCCGCCGATTCACTCATCGAAAACTATCGCAAGCTCCTGCGCATCGAGGGCGTGTTGCGCCGCTGGAGTTTTGCAGGAGAAACGGTCCTGCCCGATGAACCCGAACCGCTGTATCGCGTGGCCGTTCGTTGTGGCTTTCCCGATGCCAGCGATTTTATGAACGCGGTCAACGAGTATCGGAAGGCGATACGCTCTGTTTACAACTCAGTGATGAGTTGAAGTAAATTTGCCACCGCGCCGACTCTCACGACTTTCTCCCAACCAATCGGAAGCCGAACAAACCTGCTACCCCCAGGCTGAACAAAGCAATGACGGACGGCTCCGGCACCACGATCCCTTCGCGGAACCAATAGTCACCAGTGTCCTGTAGCCCGTTGTTCCAGGCGTCACCACCGAGATAACTCGACGGATTCTTATAGCCAACATCGAGACTGCCCGTGGACAGAAGGACTGGCTCGAAGAAATAAAGTTGCCCCGGCGTCACCGAAACATTTGCTGGGAAATAGAACGTGCCGATTTGAGTGATGAGTCTGTTCAGCAAGACAACCGGTGTAGTGCTGCTGATAATTGGCCCATTATAGGCACCCTGTCGCAGATTCACTGCGAAAGTGACACCCGCTCCGTTGTTGTCTTGGAAGACAAATGTTTGGAATTGGACGAAGCCAACGGCGGAAAGCGACGGGGTGAAGGACTGGGCGTCCTGGTTGTCGGGAATCTGAGAGAATACTTGGATCATCTCACCGGTGGTCCCGCTGGCCTGGTCCCCGAGCAAGCCCTGTCCAAACAAAGCTGTTGTCGCCAGTCCTGCGAACGCAGAAATCGCAACAGCCCGGATTGATTTGGGCCGTTCTGGTTTCATACCTCCTTCACCTGATCGGATTTCTTCTCCGACACTTCAACGCGGCTCCGGCAAAACGCCTTGAATCAAGCGATCAGTTCCCTGACCACGTGACCGTGCACGTCCGTGAGTCGGAAATCTCGCCCGGCATGCCGGAAGGTGAGCTTCTCGTGATCGAACCCGAGCAGCGCCAGGATGGTCGCGTGGAGATCGTGGACGTGGACCGGTTTCTCGGCGGCCTGAAAACCGAACTCATCGGTCGCGCCATGGACGTAACCACCGCGCACACCGCCGCCCGCCATCCACATGGTGAACCCATAGTGATTATGGTCGCGGCCGTTGATCTTGCCCGCATTGGAGCCGGGCGTAGGCAGTTCAACGGTCGGGGTGCGGCCAAATTCACCACCCCAGACGACCAGCGTTTCCTCCAGCAGCCCGCGTTGTTTCAAATCGGT
>DATNDF010000175.1 GCA_035607015.1 Candidatus Angelobacter sp.
ACTCAACAAAACCGTCATGCAATATGCAACCAATGGTCGTATATTGGAAGCCGATTACAATTCAAACCCTTCAAAACCCCTTGGACCGCATGTGCCCAGAGTCTTTTGCGATCATGCTTCCCATTATGAATTTAATTGATGCAAACGCCGCGCACGCGACCACGACTCGCCGCCGCCAGACCGACGGAGCAACGGATTGGCAGGCCGATGCCACATTCGAACACGCGAGCGGGAGTTACCGCCGGACGCCCTGCCGCGCTGCGCGGGCCAGAATTCACGCACAGTTGGGCCTTGGGTCGCGATTCGTTGTCTCGGAGGCCCAAATCCCGCCACGGCAGGCAAAGGAGGTGACGCGGGAAGATTCAAGACACGTCCGTTACTACTTTTGATACTACTCTTGCGGTAGTTGTGGTTTTCCCTCGTCGCAAGCGCTTGATGAACTGGTGCGTCCGGCAGGAGTCGAACCTGCAACCTTCTGATCCGAAGTCAGAAGCTCTATCCAATTGAGCTACGGACGCGCACTTTGAATTCGAGTGACACCCGAGGGCGTCGGACCACTTATTAGAACACTCCGCGGTTAAAATCGAATGAAAATTCGCGCGAGAAACTGAAACGACTTTTCGTGAATGCCACGCAGGGGCTGCCCGGAAAAATGCGAACCGGACTGCCAAAAGGCTGTCCTCCAACACGGCTGCCGCCGCAGGAACGAAATTCGAGCTGCGGGAATCTTTGACCGGGGGGTCGATCTTTGGGACAAATCGGGCACGAACATTTTCAAGCCGGAACCATGAACAGCGCCCAATCGAAAACCGCCGAAGCCATTCGTCTCCAGGAAGACGCCACGCGCGAGAAAAACTGGAAGCGCTGGGGTCCCTATTTGTCCGAACGACAATGGGGGACTGTTCGTGAGGACTATTCGCCCGCGGGAACCTGTTGGGATTATTTTCCACATGACCATGCCCGCAGCCGCGCGTACCGGTGGGGCGAGGACGGCCTGCTCGGCATCACCGACCGCGAATGCCGGCTCTGTTTCGCGGTCGCGCTGTGGAACGGCAAAGACCCGATTCTGAAAGAGCGATTGTTCGGTGTCGGCGGACCGGAGGGCAATCACGGCGAGGATGTGAAGGAGCAGTATTTTTATCTCGATTCGACACCCACCCATTCCTATTTCAAGGCGCTTTACAAATATCCGCAGAGCGAATTTCCGTATGCGCGGCTGGTGGACGAGAATCGCCGCCGTGGCCGGGCGGATCCGGAGTTCGAATTGACCGACACCGGCGTGTTCGACGACAACCGCTACTTCGATGTCTTCGCCGAGTACGCCAAAAACTCGCCGGACGACCTGTTGATCCGGGTCACCGTGGCGAATCGAGGTCCGGAACCGGCCCGGCTGCACCTGCTGCCGACGCTCTGGTTCCGGAACACCTGGACGTGGGGTGGCGGGCACGAAGGCTGCCCGCAAAAACCGCGGATCCAGCGTCACGGAGAGGGGAACGTCCTGGAGGCTACGCATGAAACCCTTGGAAAACTCCTCCTGGAAGCGGGCGCCGCGCCGGACGCGATCGGGCCGGTGTTTTTGTTTACGGAAAACGAATCCAACGCGCGCAGACTTTGGAGCGCGGGAATGGACGGCGCATTTGTCAAAGACGCCTTTCACGAATACATCGTTCGTGGGCGTTCGGATGCCGTGAACGCGAGCGGCATGGGCACCAAAGCAGCGGCGCATTACGTCCTGACCGTGCCATCCGGCGAATCGCGCAGCGTATGTTTGCGGCTGTTCAGCGAAGCGGAGGCTCCGCTCCAGCCTCCGGGTCAGGAGTTCAACCGGGTCTTCGACCTGCGCAAGCGGGAGGCGGATGAATTTTATGCCTCGATCACTCCGGCCAAACTGACGCGCGCCGAGCGGGAGGTTGTGCGACAGGGTTACGCGGGTCTGCTCTGGTCGAAACAGTTTTATCATTACGTCGTGCAGGACTGGTTGGACGGCGATCCCGCGCTGCCTCCACCGCCTGCGAGCCGTCAGCAAGGCCGCAACAATGAATGGACGCATCTGTACAGTCGCGATGTCATCTCGATGCCGGACAAATGGGAGTATCCGTGGTTCGCCGCCTGGGATCTGGCGTTTCATACGATTCCGTTCGCGCGCATTGACGCGCGGTTCGCCAAGGAGCAGCTCATACTCTTTCTGCGGGAGTGGTACATGCATCCGAACGGCCAGCTTCCCGCTTACGAGTTTGAGTTCAGCGACGTGAACCCGCCCGTCCACGCGTGGGCCGCGTGGCGGGTTTACAAGATTTCCGCGCGCAGCGGAGAGCGCGACCGGGACTTTCTCGAAAGCGCGTTTCAAAAACTGCTGCTCAATTTCACCTGGTGGGTGAACCGCAAGGACACGCACGGCCGGAATCTGTTCGCCGGCGGGTTTCTTGGCCTCGACAACGTCGGTGTGTTCGACCGGTCGAAGCCCCTGCCCACGGGCGGCACATTGCAACAGGCCGATGGAACCGCGTGGATGGCATTTTATTGCGCCACCATGCTGAGCATCGCGCTGGAACTGGCGCACGACGGCGGCGATGTCCATCCAGCCTACGAAGACATGGCATCGAAGTTTCTCGAACATTTTGTGCAGATCGCCGACGCCATGAACACGCTTGGCGGCACGGGCCTGTGGGACGAGGCTGACGGGTTTTACTACGACCAGATCAAATTCGATCACAGCGGAGTGCCGTTGAAGACCCGCTCCTTGGTGGGACTGCTTCCCTTGATCGCGGCTGAAGTGCTCGAAGAAGAGCGGGTCAGGTCGTTGCCCGGTTTCAGCAAGCGTCTGGCCTGGTTTCTGGCGAACCGCCAGGATCTTTCGCGCCACATCACGCATTGCGAACACGACCACGGGCACCGGCTGCTCGCGATTCCATCGCGTGACCGGCTGGAGCGCGTGCTCCGCTACATGCTCGACGAAAACGAATTCCTTTCGCCCTGCGGCATCCGCTCCCTGTCCAAATTTCACGAGCGGCACCCTTATGAATTCCGCGCGGACGGCGAAACGCGGCGCGTGGACTATGCTCCGGGCGAGTCGAACACGTCGCTCTTCGGCGGCAACTCAAACTGGCGCGGGCCAATCTGGTTTCCGATCAACTATCTCCTTATTGAGGCGTTGGAACGTTATTACCACTTCTACGGGGATCACTTCAAAATCGAATGTCCGACCGGGTCAGGGGTACAAATTACGTTGCACGAAGTCGCGCAGGAACTCGAGCGCCGGCTGGCGGGCATTTTTCTTCCCGACGCGGATGGCCGCCGGCCGTGCCATGGTGACGACCGCCGTTTCGCGCAGGACCCGCACTGGCGCGACCTTGTGCTCTTTCACGAGTACTTTCACGGTGAGACCGGCAAGGGACTGGGCGCCAGCCATCAAACGGGCTGGACCGCACTGGTGATTCGTCACGTTGAAGATCTGGCGCGCCGGCGCAATCAACGAGGAGCATGATCGAGCTTTAATGGTTGGCCGCACATTTCTGTCTGAATCGTTCCCCGCGTTCAAACTCAAGGTTGAGTCACAGGGTCGTTTAACGCAATTCGTGGCCGGAACGGACAAACCTATAGGTTAAGTCGCAAGAGAGGTCTTGAAGGAACGGAGATGGGGTGGCCGACGGGACTCGAACCCGCAACAACCAGAACCACAATCTGGGGCTCTACCATTGAACTACGGCCACCATCCAGGGGCGACACGCTATTTAGATCCCGCTCGGGCGTCAAGTCCGCGCTGGCCGCAGTCTGGAAGGCGCGATAGAAAAAAGCGACCGCAGGCGCTTTCTCAGCAGCGTCAATAATGGGACAAAAGGCCGCGGATGAAATCCAGACTGGCCTTCATGTTTTTTTACGTGGCCTGACGGAGTGAGTCCGGCTTCGAGATGCGCGTTCCAGTCGGGAGCAGCGATCTGGAGTTGCGTCGGAGCTGTCCGAATTCTCCAAGCCGGCCCGGCGAACGCGAGCGCTGAACCGCCAGTCAGATTGAATCGGGCCGGTTTACGGGAAGCGTGAGTCAAATGAACGCCGCGAAACAAACCTCGTCAACCGGTTTTGAGCCGTGTTCTTCGACCTGTTCGAATCGCGCGGCAAAGTTCCGTCATTCGCGTGCCGAAGCCCGGACGGTTCCTTCCACGGCGTGATAGCCAGGCGAGGCAACGAAAGCAGTCAAGGTCTGACCGCTCTCCAGATCCCAAATGCGAACTTCGCCATCGTAGCCGCCGCTGGCGAGGCGTTTCGATGATTCGTCCACCGAGAACGCATAAACCCAATCGGTGTGACCTGAAAAGGTTTGAACCAGTTCCCTTTTTCCCGTCGAATGCAGCCGGATTTTTTTATCGGCGGAACAACTGAAAATGGATTTGCCCAGCACTTCCAGCTTGAAAATGTCGTCGGTGAAGCCGCCAATCTCGCCTGAAGATTTGCCGTCCTGCGCTTCCCAGACGTGGATCTTCTTGTCGCGACCTGCGGAATAAACACGCTTGCCGTCGTCGCTGAAGGCGACGGCATAAACAGGCCCTTGATGGCCGGTATAGCTGGTCTCGAGGCTGCCGGTCTTTGTGTCGTAAACTCTCGCCGTGCGGTCGCGGCTGGCGGAAGCGAGATGCGCGCCGTCCCGGCTCCAGGCAACCGCCATGACCCAGTCCGCGTGCTGTTGAATAACCAGCTGCTCCTTTCCGCTTGCCACGTCGTAAATTCGAATCGCGTTGTCCGCGCCACCGACAGCGAGCCGCGAGCCGTCCGGGCTGAAACCTGTCGTTAACGCCATATCCGCCATCGTGCCGAGCGCCCTCACGAGATGGCCGTTCATGGGGTTGAACAAAACGACTTCGCCAAGTTGTCCCGGTGAGCCGCCTGCGGCGGCGAGCAGCGAACCGTCCGGGTTGTAGTCAAGACTGTGGGTGCGTTGGGCGACGTTTTTGATGCGGCGGAGCAGCCTGCCGTCGCCGGGATTCCAGATGGTGATTTCGTGGTAGCCGCCCACGGCCAGTTCGTTTCCGCTCCGACTGAATGCCAGTGCCATGACAGGGACGGGTCTGCGATAGGCCTCGGGCGGGTCGGGATGCGGCTCTTTCGGAATCAGTGTGACAAGCGGCGCTTTCGCATCCGCGCCGTCAAATTTCGCGCCTTCCATGATCCAACTCTCAATAAGTGATATTTGCTCCGACGGCAGTGGGCCTTCCTTTTGCGGCATGCGATCGTCCTCATCCTTGGCGGTGAGGCGGCGGAACAGTTCGCTTTGTTCGGGCTGGCCTGGGACAACCGACGCGGACTTGCTTTCGCCGCCTTTCATGAGGAAATCGAATGTATCGAGCCTGAAGTGGCCTTTCGATTTCTCCGGGCCGTGGCAGGCGACGCATTTTTTTGCCAGTATCGGGGCGATGTCTTTGCTGAAGCCGGCCGGTTCGGCGTTCCCGGCATCCCGTCCGAGGAGAAACAGCCAACAGAATGGAAGGATGGCTGAAAGCGCCCGGATGTTGATCTTCATCGGTTGTGATAAAATTTCAGACAGTCGTCGAACCCACCAGCACAATTTGCGTTTGAAAAACCTTCGTAACTTCCGGATGAGTCCATCCGTCCGCCCTGGAAAGGCTGATTCTGGCATGAATTACTTAATTTTTTTGAAGAAATTGGCAATAAAACCGGTTAGGCTGTCGTCCACCATAAAGTCATGACCAAGCGCGCGGGCATGTTGATTTGTTTGATGGTTTTGGGTCTGCCGAGGACTCCGGGAATCCTGCGCGCCGGATCCTCCCCAAAACCCGGCGGCGGCGACGCCCTGTTCCAAAGTCAAATCAGACCCTTGTTCGGCAAGTATTGCTTCGGTTGCCACGGCGAAAAGAAAAAGGGCGATCTCGATCTGCGGGTTTACCAGAACGAGGCATCGGTGGTGCGCGATCGCAAAGTCTTCGAGAAGGTGATCAAGAACCTCCACGCGCACGAAATGCCGCCGGAGAAGAAGCCGCAGCCGACCCCCGAGGAGCGCGAACTGATCACCACCTGGGTCGAATCCGAGATTTTCAAGTGTGACTGCGACCATCCCGATCCCGGCCGGGTCACGATTCGCCGGCTCAATCGCGCCGAATACAACAATACCATTCGCGATCTCGTCGGTGTGGATTTTCAACCGGCGGACGATTTTCCGGCGGACGATTCGGGTTACGGCTTCGACAACATTGGCGACGTGCTTTCGTTGCCGCCGGTGTTACTGGAGAAATATCTGGCCGCCGCGCAAAAAATCCTGAGCAAGGCCGTCATCACCGACATGAAAGCAAGGCCGGTGCAGCATTTTGATGCCGATGCGCTCGATGGCACGGCGCCGGCGGAATCCTTGGGTGGTGGGATCAAGCGCCTCGGGCGGGAAGGCAATATTTTTGCCGTCGTCAACTTTCCCCATGACGGCGAGTATATTCTTCGTGCGAAGGCGTACGGCGAGCAGGCGGGTCCGGAACCGGCGCGCATGTCATTCAGTCTCGACGACAAGGAACTCGAGCGTTTCGAAGTGAAGGCCGAGGAACCCGCGCCCGGGATTTACGAGTGGCGGCTGCATGTTTCGGCGGGCGCGCACAAATTCGCGGCCGCATATCTGAACAATTACCGCAATCCGAAGGATCCCAACCCGAAAAACCGGGACCGCAACCTGGTCATTCATTATCTCGAGGTCGAGGACACGGACCCGTCCCGGCCTCCCGCCCTCCCCGAATCGCATCGGCGCATATTCTTTCGCCAGCCGACACCGCAAACCAAAACCGAGACCGCGCGCGAAGTCATTGGCCGGTTTGCGACGCGGGCTTTTCGCCGCCCCGTGGCAAAGGAAGAAATCGATCGCCTGATGAAATTGTTCACCATGGCCGACGAGAACGGCGAGAGTTTCGAGGGAAGTGTCAAAGTGGCGTTGGAAGCGGTTCTGGTTTCGCCGTATTTTCTGTTCCGCGGCGAATTGCAGCCGGACCCGGACAACCCGACGATGATTCATCCGGTGGACGAATTCGCGCTGGCGTCACGTCTCTCCTATTTCCTCTGGAGCAGCATGCCGGACGACGAACTGTTCGCCTTCGCGGAACGCAAGGCGCTGCGAAAGAATCTGGAACAGCAGGTTGGCCGGATGCTGAAAGACCCGAAGTCGCAGGCGTTCGTAAACAATTTTGCGGGCCAATGGCTGCAAATCCGAAACCTGAAGCTGGCCGCGCCGGACAATAAGACCTTCCCTGAGTTCGACGACAATCTTCGCGCCGCGATGGCAAAGGAAACAGAACTGTTCTTCGCCGACATCCTGCGTCAGGACCGCAGCGTGCTCGACTTTCTGGATGCGGACTACAGTTTCATCAATGGACGGCTCGCCAAACTTTACGGCATCGAAGGCGTGGAGGGCGATGAATTCCGGCGCGTGTCGTTGAAAGGAACCCACCGCGGCGGCCTGTTGACGCAGGCCAGCATCCTCACCATCTCTTCCACGCCAACGCGCACCTCACCCGTCAAACGCGGCAAATGGGTGCTCGAAAACCTCCTCGGCGCTCCGCCTCCTCCTCCGCCGCCAGACGTGCCGGAATTCAAGGAAGGGAAAGAGGCCGAACTGACCGGCACGCTGCGCCAGCGGATGGAACAGCACCGGGTGAATCCGACATGCGCCGCTTGCCACGCGCGCATGGACCCGATCGGTTTCGGTCTGGAGAACTTCAATGGCATCGGCGAGTGGCGCGACAAGGAAGGTGATTTCCCCATTGACCCCGCCGGCAAACTGGTCACCGGAGAAACGTTCAACGGGCCGGATGATTTGAAAGCGCTTTTGATGAAGCGGAAACGTGACGACTTCGTGCATTGCCTGACGGAAAAAATGCTGACCTACGCGCTGGGGCGCGGCCTGGAATATTACGATAAATGCGCGGTGGACCAGATCACGAAGCGGCTCGCGAGGGGCCGGTATCGATTCTCGACGCTCATCATGGAAATTGTGAAGAGCACGCCGTTCGAGTTGAGCCGCGGGGAAGATGAACAGCTCACGGAAGCGTCGAACTAAGAAACGAAAAACTGCCCCGGTATGGGCCGAGGCCGCGGCGTCTGCGGCACGTGAACGCGAAAACACTGGAAATCGCGGCTTGTTTTTGAAGCGTTTGCGGCTTAATTTCGTCAGTTAATCGGCCTCAAAATGAATGTTATGAACAAGACCTGGCAAATTCCCCGACGGACCTTTCTGAAAGGCCTGGGAACAGTCGTCGCCCTGCCGATGCTCGAAGCCATGCTGCCGCCGGCGAAATTACTGGCTGCCGGGGCGACCGGAGCCGCCCAGGCGCTGCCCCGCCGCATGGCTTTTGTTTACATTCCGAACGGCGCGAACATGGAGGACTGGACGCCCAAGTCCGTCGGCGCCGATTATGAATTGCCCTACATCCTTCAGCCATTAGACCAGCTCAAAAATGAATTTCAGGTCATTAGTGGCCTGGCGCATGACAAAGCGCGCCCGCACGGCGACGGCCCCGGTGACCATGCCCGCGCTTCCGCGTCGTTCCTCACCGGCTGCCAGGCGCGCAAGACAAAGGGCGCGGACATCAAGGTCGGTGTTTCCGTGGATCAGATCGCCGCCGAGAAGGCCGGCAAGTACACGCGGTTGCCGTCGCTGGAGTTGAGCTGCGACAAGGGTCGCACCGCCGGCGAATGCGATTCAGGCTACAGTTGCGCCTATCAGTTCAATCTGTCCTGGAAAACGGAGTCCACACCAATGCCCCCGGAGGTTAACCCGCGCCTGGTCTTCGACCGCCTTTTCTCGAACGGCATCGCGGGCGAAAGCGGGGAGAACCGTTCGAAACGCGACCTCTACAACAAGAGCATTCTCGATTTCGTGACAGAGGACGCCAGTCGTTTGAAATCCAAGCTCGGCCATACGGACCGCCACAAGCTCGATGAATATCTCACCGCCGTGCGCGAACTGGAGCAACGCATTCAGCAGGCAGAAAAATTCACCGCCTCACAGCCGGATTTCACGCGTCCCACCGGTGTTCCCCGACAATACGAGGAGCACTTGAAGCTCATGTATGACATGATGGCGCTCGCCTTTCAGAGCGATTCCACCCGCGTCGCCACCTTCATCACCGCGCATGACGGCGACGACCGGCCCTACCCGTTCATCAACGTGCCGGAAGGGCATCACACCCTCTCGCATCATCAGAACGACAAGGTGAAAAAGGAGAAGATCGCCAAGATCAACCATTTCCACATGGAGCAATTCGCCCGCTTCCTCGGCAAGTTGAAATCTGTCAAGGAAGGCGAGCGGACATTGCTCGACAACTGCATGATTGTCTATGGCGGCGCGATCGGCGACGGCAACCGCCACAACCACGACAACCTGCCAATCCTGCTCGCGGGTCGCGGCGGCGGGACGCTCACGCCGGGACGGCACGTCAAGCTCGATAAGGAAACGCCGATGACCAATCTCTACCTCTCCATGCTCGACCGCATGGGTGCCAAAGCTGAGCGCGTCGGCGACAGCACCGGGAAGTTGGAGAACGTCTAGTTGTTGGGTTGAGAATCCCCAACAAGGGGCGCGGCCAATCGGTCGGGAGGAGTGCTAATGAATATCGCCGTGACGAGCCCGCCGATTCCGAAACTCTCGCTTGGCCTGCTGGCGCTTCTTATTCTACTCGCGCCTTACGCAATGAGCTTCGGTCCGTTCGACCGTACCTACACCGACGGCATTTACAATGTTACCCACAGTGCGGACCCGCTCTATCTCCGGCGGCTTGCGCTTGTTTTGCCCGGCTTGATCACAGCAGTCGTTGGTTTGACAGAATTCGTAAGGTCTTTACGGCGGATCGGCGGCGATGTCGTAATCTTCGCTTCTTTTGCGGCTGTTTTTCTGGCTTGCGCGGTCGTCGGTTGGCGCTCCTACCCGTATTGGGTGACGGGTGTTTATCAGGTCGGAATCGGTGCGTTCCCGCCCGTTGACCAGGACCCGAAGGCGCTAATGCCGATGGCATGGATTGGTGATTTCTGGCGCGTGCCGGTGTTGTTTATCTACCTGTTGTCCTTTGTCGCTGTCCCGATCTTGACGATCGTCGGCCTCTACGGACTCTGGAGACGACGGGTTGCTGCCGCTGCTATTACGCTCGCTTGCACTGCGGTCACGGTCATGTTCATGGTCGGATTCTCACCTGACTACATGACCTGGTTGATGGACTGACAGATCAAAATCTCCCGACTTGGTCGACTACAGTGCAGGGATGTCGACAAAGGCCAACGATCACAGGCGAGCTTCCGCTGCAGGTTTGTGCATTTTACTCATCGCTTCATGCCCGTGACGCAGCATGCGCTCGGTGGTTTTCCATCCCACGCATGCGTCAGTGATCGAAACTCCGGGGCGCAATTCACTGAGCCGTTTCGGTATCGGCTGGCTGCCTTCCTCCAGATAGCTCTCAACCATCAGGCCGATCAGCGCGGCGTCTCCGCCAGTGCGCTGCTCGACGACGCTCTTCCAGACTTCCTCCTGGCGCGCGTGTTGTTTTCCCGAATTGGCATGGCTGCAATCCACCATCAGCACCGAAGGTAAACCGGCCTTCTTCAACGTCGCGAAAGCGGAAGCGATGCTCTCGGGGTCGTAGTTCGTTTGCAACCGTCCGCCGCGCAAAACAACGTGCCCGTGCGGATTGCCCGTCGTGCGGATGATGCTGGTGACCCCGTCCTGGTCAATGCCGAGGAAGCTGTGAGGGGTCCGTGCAGACGTCATCGCGTCGATTGCGATTTGCAGACTGCCATCTGTCGCGTTCTTGAACCCGACCGGCATCGAGAGGCCGCTGGCCATTTCGCGGTGCGTTTGAGATTCGGTCGTGCGCGCGCCGACCGCCGCCCAGCTCACCAGGTCAGCGATATATTGTGGCACGATGGGATCGAGGAATTCGGTGGCCGTCGGCAGACCCATTGTCGTGATCGCGAGCAGCAGTTGCCGCGCTTTCTTCAGCCCGCTTTCAATGTCGTAAGAGCCGTCAAGGTGCGGATCGTTGATGAGACCTTTCCAGCCGATGGTCGTGCGCGGTTTCTCGAAATAGACGCGCATCACGATGCAAAGCCGGCCGGCAAGCTCCTCGCGCAAGTGGTTCAGCCTTTTCGCGTATTCCAGCGCGCCGTCCACATCGTGAATCGAGCAAGGGCCCACAATGACGAGCAGTCGGGGGTCTTCCTGGCGCAAAATCCGGTTCACGGCTTCCCGCCCCTCGACGACCGTCCGGTTCGCGTGTTCGGTCATGGGAAACTCGTCCTTCAACGCGCGCGGCGGAAGCAAACGAACGCTCTCTTTGACATGTAAGTTCTGTGTGGGTTGCATCTTAAAATCAAGCGTGTCAGTTGCCGCGCGGTTGGTCGCGTCGTGTTGCGGCGGCGTGCCGGCGTTCACAACGCGAGCGCCGCTACCGAATCACCATCTCCGTCGGGGCCAGCAGCCAGACTTTCGGCGGCCGGCCCGCAAGACTCTCGCGGAAGATATTCAGCGGTACCGACAAATCAAATCCAGCTTCGCGCAGCCATTTCGTTGCCGTCGGGTTGTGCAAAGCCCTGATCTCATCCCCCGGTTCATCGAACAGGTCGAACAGTTCGAAGAAGGTTTTCTTGCGTGGGCGATGAATCACGGCGTACCCCGGGTCGAGCCCGGCTTCTTTCACAACGGCCGTCAACGCGTCGTCGAGTCCGCCGATTTTATCCACCAGGCCCAGTTTCAACGCCTGCACGCCCGACCACACGCGGCCGCCCGCGATTGCTGACACCTGCCCGACCTTGAGTGATCGAGAGTCCGCCACGAGCTTCAGAAACTTGCCGTAAATATCGTCAACAAATCCCTGCATTCGCTCCTGCTCGGCGGGCGTCCAGCCACGGTCAACGGCCATGGCTCCGGCGGACTCGTCCAATCGAACGCTTTCCATCTTCACTCCGATTTTTTTCAGAAGGGGCCCGAAACTGAGCTTCAACGCGAACACACCGATCGAGCCGGTGAGTGTTTCCGGCTCGGCGTAAACCGGCCGGCCCACGCATGAAATCCAGTACCCACCCGACGCCGCCAGGCTGCCCATCGAGATCACGAGCGGCTTTTTCTTCGCGAGCCTGTCCAGTGCCGCGCGGACCTCTTCGCTCGCCGTGGCCGACCCGCCCGGAGAGTTGATGCGCGCCACGACCGCCCGCACGTTGTCGTCGGACGCCAGTTCCTCGATCGCCTTCACAGTTGGTCCCGACACCAGCATGTCCGGCATTTCCCGTTCGCCGTCGAATATCTGGCCATCCAGGTGAAGAACGGCGACGGCGGGTTTGTTCGCGTGCTTTTCCGGTCCACCGCCCATGATCTTGCTCATCAATTCGAAAAAGGAGAGCTGTTTGGGTCTGGCTTTCTGCGGTTCCACCCACGTCACATCCTGACCGACGAGCTTCGCCACGTTGTCACGGGCCGTGCCGAACGGAACAACGACGTCCACGAGTTTTGCCTGCCGCGCGGTGGCCGGGGTGAACAAACGGTCGGACTGGATCCTGCGGAACTGGTCCCGGGTCAGCTTGCGGCCCGCGCAAATCTGCTCGAGCAACGCGTCATTCATGGAGACGAGCATTTCCTTGTAATGCGCGCGAAGCGGGTCGCTCATCCCGGAAAGTGTGAACGGCTCGACCGCACCCTTGAAATCGCCTGTGCGCACGAAGCTCGCCTGTGCGCCCAGCAAATCCATCGCATCACGAAAATGCAGCGTCATCAGAGAAAGTGACGGCAGATCGAGCGAGCCGGGATCGGTCATGAGAATCGTGTCGCACCCGCAGGCGACTGAGTAATGAATCGTGTCGGCATTCTCCAGCCACGCGAACGTGCGTTTATGAGCGTCGTGAAGTTTGTGGATATGCCGCGACAATTCGGAAAGTTGGGCCAGATTCAGGCGCAACGTCGCTGACGAAAGATCAAACAGCACATACTGGATGCCGCCGTCACCGGCCAGCCCGTCGATTTTTTCGCACAAATCAAAAAACGAGCCGGGTTTCTCCAGGCCTCCAAGAAACAGCGACATCGGATCCATGTCCTGCGCGGAGGGGTAATCCGCGTAGGCACCCTTGAGGACAAGGATGCGCACGGCGGGCTTTTTCTCGTCTGTTTTGTCCTGGGCGTCGGCGGCGGCAACCGCGGGACTTCCCCGCCACCAGGCCCCCAGCAAAAGCGTCGCCAGTGACAGGGCGCGGAGACGGAGGCGGAACGGGGAGACAGCAGCGTTCGTTTTCATTGACCAACCGTAGCCTGACCGGTGACGCTCAACAAGAATTTGCGAAAACCATGCGCCGCGGGAGCCGCCCGGGCCGGAGGGAATTGAAAACCGCCCCGATCTCGAATACTTTCCCTTCATGGTCGAAACGGTCGAACCCGCAGTAATGCCCGATGTCGGGAAAGAAGAAGAGTCCAACGCCAAAAGCGATCTGACGCCGGGCTATCTGGTGATTTGCTGGGATGACCCGGTGAATCTGATGGAATACGTCACGCATGTGTTTCAGGTCGTGTTCTGCTGGCCGAAGCAGAAGGCGGAGTTTCACATGCTCCAGGTCCACAACGAAGGCAAGAGCGTGCTGGCGCGGGAGAGCATGGAGCGGGCGGAACACTACGTGCATCAACTGCAAAGCTACAGCCTGCACGCGACCATGGAGCGTGACGCGTGAATCTCATCCGGCGGACCGGCAGCAACTTCGTTTTTCATATCAGCCCGCGCGAAAAGCGGCTGCTTTTTGAAGTGCTCGAACTGTATCCGCTGATTCCCGCCGCCCACCACCGGGTGAGCCGGACGGTCGCGCCGAAGGAAAGCGCGGAAAACCAGAAACTGCTGGAAGAAGCGCTGGCCGAGCGCAAACAGGAGAACAAACGTGCGCTACTCGCGATGCTGGACGGGGAGCGGCGGTTGAAGGAGACCGCAGACGGCCATCGTCTCACGCTTGGCCCCTCGGAGATGGAACGGCTGCTTCAAGTACTCAACGATATTCGCGTGGGAAGCTGGCTTGTTCTTGGTGAACCAGACGAGAGAAAAGGCCGGCCGATCCAGCCGAACGCCGAAAACCTCCGCCACTACGCCGCGCTCGAATTCTGCGGCCTCTTTCAAATGGCGCTTCTCGACGCAATTGAGCAGCAGAACTAGGGAGTGCCACGCGTGACACGACACGCCTGAACTTTTCACCACCATGTCAACCGCCCTCTCCACGAATGTCTGGTTTCCCGATCCACGGACGGCCCACAGGGGTGGTGAGTTTGACGGCTTGGTCGCCGTCGGTGGCGATTTGTCGGTGTCACGCCTCCTGCTGGCCTATCGCAGCGGGCTTTTCCCGTGGACCGACAATCCGGTGACCTGGTGGTCGCCCGACCCACGCGCCATTTTTGACCTGGACCGGTTTCATATCCCGGGAAGTCTGGCGCGCGTGATTCGGAAGCCCGCCTTCGAAATCACGATTGACCGCGCTTTTCGCGAGGTCATCGAAGGTTGCGCCGCACCCGCTCCCGGGCGAAAGAGCACCTGGATCAGCCCGCGCTTCATCGAGGCATACGTCCGGCTGCACAAACAAGGGCACGCGCACAGCGTTGAATGCTGGCAGGGAGAGCGCCTGGTCGGAGGCATTTATGGCGTGACCATTGCCGGATTGTTCGCCGGTGAATCCATGTTCCACCGTGTCAGCAACGCGTCGAAGGTGGCGCTTCACCATTTGATTCAGCACCTTCGCCAACGCGGTTTCGTCCTGTTCGACATTCAAATGGCGACGCCTGTCACACGCCAACTGGGCGCGATCGCGATCCCGCGCGAAGAATACTTGCGGCGGCTCGCCAAAGCCGTCGAGGCAGGGTGCGTTTTTTGGCCGTGAACACCCTGCGCTGCCGGTTGAGGTGACCGTCCTGCCACTGCTTGGCTTCCCGGATTGAATAGGTTAATCAATAGGCATGACTGTGACCGAACGAGACATTTTGAGAACCTTGGTTGAACTGGAGAAGACCGTGCGGTTGGTGCCCACGGCAGACCCGAAGCCGGACCTGTTGCCGCTGTTTGTGCGGATTGACCAGCTCGCGCGTCAATTGCCGAAAGAAGCCGATCCAACCCTGTCGCATTATCTGCACCGGAAAAGTTACGAGAAAGCGCGACTGTGGCTGGAAGGACGGGATACTGAGAATCAGGCCGGGAGTTGCCGGCATTAGTAATCGGATGTCCGGGTCGTTCCAAAGCGCGAGTTCAAGAGATGTTTGACGACACGATTGCGGCGATTGCAACGCCACTCGGTGAAGGCGGACTGGCGATCATCCGCCTCTCGGGTCCGCGATCGCTGGCGGTCGCTGACAAATGTTTTGAGCCGGCCGGAAAACAATCGTTGAAGCCGTCCGCAGCGCCGACCCACACCATTCATTACGGCAGAATCGTGCGCGACGGGCGGACGGTTGACGAAACGCTGCTTTCAGTGATGCGCGCCCCGAGGACGTTCACGCGCGAGGACGCGGTCGAAATCACCTGCCACGGAGGCATCCTCGCCGCCAAGCTCGTGCTCGACACCGTGCTGGAAAGCGGCGCGCGGCTTGCCGAGCCGGGTGAGTTCACCAGGCGGGCCTTTCTCAACGGCCGGATTGACCTGGCGCAGGCCGAGGCGGTCGCGGACCTCATTCACGCACGGACGGAACTGTCGCTGGCGGCGGCGAACGAGCAACTGGCCGGGAAACTTTCGCACCGCATCAACCAGCTTCGCGACGACATGATGAGCATCCTTTCCCACGTCGAGGCGCACATAGATTTTCCGGAAGAAGACATCGCGCCAGACACGAGGGACCGGTTGCTGGCGCGCCTCGAACAGGGTGCAAGGCTCATGGACGAGCTGCTGCGCACTGCGAACGAAGGACAGATTTTGCGGCGTGGCATTCGCGCGGCGATCGTTGGGCGCCCGAACGCGGGCAAATCAAGTCTGCTCAATCAATTGCTCGGCCACGACCGCGCCATCGTTTCGCCGATCGCAGGCACCACACGCGACACGATCGAGGAAACGGCGAACATTCGCGGCCTGCCTGTTGTGTTTGTGGATACCGCAGGTTTGCGCGAAGCGGGTGACGCCATCGAGCAGGAAGGCATCCGCCGCAGTCATGACACGATGGCGAAGGCGGAATTGATTCTTCACGTCTTCGATATCGCCGAACCCTTCACGGCCGAGGACAGGAACTATCTCAACCAGTTCGCTCGCAAAAAGCGGATCATCGTGCGCAACAAGACGGATCTGGCGGCGCGGCTGGAGTTGCCGGACGGATTGAATTCACGGGTCGCCGATGTCTGCTCACTGACCGGCCAGGGGATCGAAGCATTAAAGGACGCGATCCGGGATATCGTGTGGTCGGGCGAGATCAAAGCCGAAATGCTCCAGGCGATGATCAACTCGCGGCATCAGGACGCTCTGCGGCGGGCGCGTGAAGCAACCGGGCGGACCATGGAAGCGCTGCGCGGGGATCTGGCGCTGGATCTGGTCGCGCTGGACTTGCGCATCGCCGTAAACGCCGTCGGCGAGGTCGTCGGCAAGACGACGACGGAAGACCTGCTCGATTCAATATTCAGCCAGTTTTGTATCGGAAAATAGCGGGATGCGGGAGAGCGATCTGTGACTGAAACCAGATTGGGCGATTCGCTCTTGGACGGCTATTTCTTCTTAAAGATGTCCGTCACGCTCTTCGCGGCCTTGTCCACGGTGCCGGCGGGGTCTTTGGTCAAATCCTTTGCGACGCCCGTGACGTTTTTGCCGAGGTCGGCGACCGCCTTTTCGGCGGCGGGAATGGCTGCTTGCAGGACTTCCTTGAGGACTTTAGCAGTCAGGTCGGCCGCGGTGATACCATCCGGGCCGCTACCCAGATTTGTAAGATGAATCTCCGGCAGCGGAACAGTCGCGGACTTTCCGCCCAGGACACTCAGGTCCACACTCAGATTTATTCTGCCGCCACTGATGACGAAATCGTCCACTTGAAGTTTCTTCGAGGCCGCCTTGCTTTGCGGGGCGGCGCTGGATTTGCCCGAACCTCCGGTGGCCGCCTGCACGTTGTCCAGCAGTTTGCTCAGATTATTTCCTTTCAGGCCCCCTTCGAAGGTAATCTCCAGCGCCTCGACCTTGACTTCCTTGACGTGTACCTTTCCAGAGAAGATCGACCCTGGGGCCACTCCAACACTGACGGAGCCGACCTTGATGGCCGCCTGGGTCTTGAACCCCTGCGGGTTGCCGACGAACAGGCCCTTCAATTGTCCTGAACCCGAGAGCAGTGAAAGCGTCGCCGTGTCGAGTTTGATGTCGGTCCGGGTGATCTCCGGGCCGACGGTTTCCACGCCCTTCTTTACGATGGAACCAAGGAAGTAGATGCTCGCGCCAACCGCCACGACGAGCAGCACCACGAGAACGAGAATGATTCGTACGATGAGCTTTTTCATGGCTTCGATTATGCGCCCAGTCAGATGCTCCGAACCAGCAGAAACTGGTGTGACCGAATTGTCACGAGAACGCGCTCCCGTGCGGGAGCGGATTTGATCGTGAAGGCGCCGTAAAACACGGCAGGGATTTTACGGCTTTGACTTGGACGAATTTTTCCGCCACGTTCGCCCCACTTGAAGAGATTTCTTGCGCGCGGTTTCGCTCCGCTGGTAAATCCAGCGCCGTAGCAGCCATGGGAAAAGCGTTGATCATCGCCGAGAAGCCGTCTGTCGCCGGCGACATTGCCAAGGCGCTCGGCGGCTTCAAAAAAGCCGACGATTATTACGAGAGCGACAAATACGTGATGTCCTCGGCGGTCGGACACCTGCTCGAACTCGTGGTCCCGGAGGCCCACGAAGTGAAGCGCGGCAAATGGACGTTTGCGAATCTTCCCGTCATCCCACCGCACTTCGACCTCAGACCCATCGAAAAAAACGAGTCGCGTCTCAGGGTCCTGGTCAAACTCATCAAGCGCAAAGACGTTGACCTGCTCATCAATGCCTGTGACGCCGGGCGCGAAGGGGAATTGATTTTCCGGTACATTGTCCGCCACGCCCGGACGGACAAGCCGATCCGACGCCTTTGGCTGCAATCCATGACGCCTGCGGCGATCCGCGATGGGTTCCAGGCTCTGCGCGAGGACGCTTCGATGCTCCCGCTGGCTGACGCCGCGGTATGTCGTTCGGAGTCCGACTGGCTCGTCGGCATCAACGGGACGCGTGCGATGACCGCGTTCAATTCAAAAACCGGGGGGTTTCACCTGACCACCGTCGGGCGCGTTCAGACGCCGACGCTGGCGATTGTCGTGGAACGCGAGGAGAGGATCAAAAAATTTGTCCCGAGGGATTATTGGGAAATACACGGGACGTTCGACGCGAAGGCGGGCGCCTATCGGGGGCGCTGGTTTGATGAAAAGTTTTCGAAGGAGAAGGAAGGCGACACCGACCTGAAGGCGGACCGGGTGTGGGACGTCAGGCAGGCGGAGGCGATCCGTGACAAATGCCTGGGCAAAACGGGCATCGTCACGGAGGAAAGCAAGCCGACCAGCCAGGCGGCGCCGCTGTTGTATGATCTCACCAGCCTGCAGCGCGAGGCGAACGGGCGCTTCGGTTTTTCCGCCAGCCGCACCCTGCAGATCGCGCAGCGGCTTTACGAGCACCACAAGGCCATCACTTATCCGCGGACCGACTCGCGCGCCCTGCCCGAGGACTACATCGGCACGGTGAAACAAACGCTCTCTGCGCTGGGCGGCACCCAATACCGCGTGTTCGCTGACAAAGTCCTCAAAGAGGATTGGGTCAAACCGAACAAACGCGTTTTCAACAACGCCAAAGTCTCCGATCACTTTGCCATCATCCCGACTTCGCTCGCGCCCAAAAATCTGCACGACGACGAGGCAAAGCTTTACGACATGATCGCGAAGCGGTTTCTTGCGATTTTTTATCCCGCGGCGGAATTCCTGGTTACGACACGCATCACGCGAGTTGAAGGCGAGCCGTTCAAGAGCGAGGGCAAAGTCATTGTGAAGGCGGGCTGGCTTGAAGTCTATGGCCGGGAGGCGCAGACCGACGACACGCCCAGCCTGGTGCCCGTCCAGCCCAACGAGAGTGTGAAGGCCAGTGCGATCGAGGTCACCGCCAATCAAACGAAGCCGCCGGCGCGCTTCACCGAAGCAACGTTGCTCAGCGCGATGGAAGGCGCGGGCAAGCTGGTCGAAGACGAGGAATTGCGCGAGGCCATGAGCGAGAAGGGGCTTGGGACGCCCGCCACGCGAGCCGCCGTCATCGAAGGCCTGATTTACGAAAAATATCTGCTCAGGATGGGCAGAGATTTGCAGCCGACCGCAAAGGCGTTTTCACTGATGGCGCTGTTGCGCGGATTGAGCATTCCGGAGTTGATTTCGCCGGAGTTGACCGGCGACTGGGAATTCAAGCTCAAGCAGATGGAGCGCGGCCGGCTGCGGCGCGACGAGTTCATGAAGGAAATCGCGGCCATGACCCGCGACATCGTGAAGAAGGCGAAGGAACACGAGCACGACACGATTCCCGGCGATTTCGGCGAGTTGAAGGTGCCTTGTCCGAAATGCGGCAGCGTGGTGAAGGAGACTTACAAAAAGTTTCAGTGCTCGAACGATAAATGCGATTTCGCGCTGTGGAAAATTGCTGCCGGGCGGCAGTTCGAGATTCCGGAAATCGAAGAACTGATCGCGAAGCGGACGGTTGGTCCCTTGCAGGGTTTCCGCAGCAAGCTGGGCCGGCCGTTCGCCGCCGTCATCAAGCTGACGAACGAGTTCAAGCCGGAGTTCGATTTTGGACAGGAGGAGAAAAACGCGGCCGGCGAGGCCGCGGAAATTGATTTCAGCGGACAGGAACCGCTTGGTAAATGTCCCAAGTGCGGCGGGCGAGTGTTCGAGAACGCCATGAGTTACGTTTGCGAAAAGTCCACCGGCCCGGCAAAGACCTGCGATTTTCGTTCCGGCAAAATCATCCTGCAACAGCCCGTGGAACGCGCGCAAATGAACAAACTGCTCGCGACAGGGAAGACCGACCTGCTGCCCAAGTTCATCTCCAAAAAGGGCCGCCCGTTTGCGGCCTATCTTGTCGTTGGAGAAGGTGGCAAAGTGGGGTTCGAATTCGAGCCGCGCAAAACCAAGGGCAAGGCCGGCGCGGTGAAGACCGCCCAAGGGCAGGAGCCCGCGCCAAAACTGGATTTCAGCGGCCAGGAACCGCTGGGCAAGTGCCCGCGTTGCGGCGGACGTGTCTTTGAAAGCGAAAGAGACTACCTTTGCGAGAAGTCGCAGGCTGAAAAGAAGCCGTGCAAGTTCAAGACGGGTAAAACAGTTTTACAGCGGCCCATTGAGCGCGAGCAAGCCGTCAAGCTGCTCACCAAGGGCAGGACTGATTTGCTTGAGAAGTTTATTTCCAAAACCGGCAGACCGTTTTCCGCATGGCTCGTCCTGGGGGACGGCGGCAAGGTCGGCTTCGAATTTCCCGAGAGAGATTCTGCCGATGGCCCGGCCGGCAAGCCGGCCGGATCGAATTGAGCCACGCTCGGGGTTCGCGGGTAAATCAACGAGTTTTCCGCATGGCAGAATTACCCTCCATTGATGCGCTCAAAGACAAGTGTGTTCATCAGTTTCTCAGACACCTCGCATCCGAACGCGGCGCTTCCGTTTACACGGAGCGCAACTACCGTCAGGCGCTGACCGAGTATTACGGATGGCACCGGCAGGAACGCCAGCAGCCACCCGTTTGGGCCAGGTTGCAGCGGGATGATTTCCGGGCTTATTTGCGGTTTCTCGGACGCGGCAAATTGAGCCGCGCCGCGATTCAACTCCGCTTTTGCGCGCTGCGCTCATTTTACAAGTTCTTGATTCGACGGGGGGCTGTCACGACGTCACCCATCAAAAACATCTCGCTGCCGAAGCTTGAAAAACGCCTGCCGAAGTTCCTGACCGCGCCACAGATGCTCGCCCTGCTTGGCGCGCCGCTGAAGGAACTGGCGACCCGGAGACAACATTCCGGGACGGACATCGATCAAGCGCCCTTCCTGCGCGATGTGGCGATACTCGAAACGATTTATTCATGCGGACTGCGCATCAGCGAGCTGTGCGGGCTGCTCGCTGAAGACATGGCCTGGAGCGAGCGGGTCGTTCGCGTGCGCGGCAAGGGCAAAAAGGAACGTCTGGTTCCCATCGGCACACCAGCGCTGGCGGCGATTCAAAACTATTGGAATGCGCTGCCGAGTCCACCTTCGGGCGCCACGCCGGTTTTTCTGGCGAACGGGCGTACGCCCAAGCCGATGTATCCGCGACTGGCGCAACTGCGCTTGAAGCGCTACCTGGAAATCGCCGGGCTGGATCCGCACCTGACGCCACACAAGCTCCGCCACAGTTACGCGACTCACCTGCTCGACGCGGGCGCCGATCTGCGCAGCGTGCAGGAGCTGCTCGGACACGCGCATCTGGTCACGACCCAGGCTTACACGCACCTGACCACTGAGCGACTGAAGCGTGCCTACGACGCCGCGCACCCGAGAGCCTGATTTCAGCAGGCACGGGTCTTTCCCTGTTGTATGAAGGGCATCGGGGAAGCATGTTAAAAACGTGAAATCATCGACGCACAAGGGCGCTTTTTGCCGGAACATTTTTTCCAAGCTGGCAGGTCCGGGTCTGTGCTGTGTTTTGATCGGGTACGCCGGCATGTGGATCGAATGGATTAGCCGGATCGGTGTTTGCAACTCCGATCAGGCGGTCATCGGGCTTGGCCCTCCGGACAAATCCGCAAAGCTGACCGACGGCACGGTCGTCGCCGAACGGATGATGCGACGGGGTTGTTCGGGCGGGCTGGTCCGCACCTCCTACGGTTGCGATTCTCCGTATTGTTATTACAAACCGCCTTCCCCCGGACTCCTTCGAGCGCCTCACGTTCGGGCGCGATGGCAGACTGCAAGCCCACGAGCGCGTGGCTCGTTGACTTGAGTTGGCGATAAAATATACTGCCCCTCATGGCTGCAACCGAGAAACAGGCCGCGAAGCAGAGATTCATGGCATTCCTGGGCCAGAAGAACCTCCGGTTGACAGCGCAGCGGCAGGCGATTATTGACACCGTTTTCGGCACTGAAGAGCATTTCACCGCCGAACAATTGCTGGATTGGTCGCGACGCCGGGACAGGTCCGTCTCGCGCGCGACCGTCTATCGCACCCTCCCGTTACTGACCGAAAGCGGGTTGGTGCGCGAGATGGATTTCGGCAAGGATTACAAGTATTATGATCCCAATTACGCCGACCATCCCAACCATAGCCATATCATCTGTCACGATTGCGACAAGATCGTCGAGTTTGACAGCGAAAAGATCGAGAGGCTCGAGAGTGAAATCAGCCATCGACTGGGTTTTGAAGTGAAGTCGCAACGTCTGCAAATCACGGGTCGGTGTGAGGAATTGAAGAAACTTGGCGCCTGCAAAAAGAAGGGGTGCTAGACGTGGTCGTGCCACCGGGTCCCGCCGCGCGGCCTTCGGGTTCATGGGCGTTGCGGTTGTCCTGTCCCTCCAAGCAGTTTTGCTTTAGGAATCTTGGCGATGCACGGCACCTTGATCCGTTTCCCTGCGAGATCTTTGGTCGCCGTTAGTCTTGCGGCACCGGGACCGCACATGCCGTGAGGGAGAAGACGCCCTGTTCCCCGGGCGTTTGGACGTGCTTCGGAGGCACCGTCGCGTTTCTCGTTTCCAAATCCGGTCAACCGCGCTAGCTTCAGATCGTTTTATGGTGCTCGTCATCGACAATTACGACTCGTTCACCTACAACCTCGTGCAATATCTCGGCGAGATGAGCGCGGAACTGCAGGTGCACCGCAACGACCAGATCACTCTGCGACAACTTCACGAATTGAAGCCGGACCGCATTTTGATTTCGCCGGGGCCGTGTTCGCCGAAGGAATCCGGCCTTTCCAACGACATCATTCGCGAGTTTGGAAAGACCACACCGACGTTCGGCGTCTGTCTCGGGCATCAATGCATCGGCCACACGTTCGGCGCTTCGGTGGTGGTGAACTATCGAATGATGCATGGCAAGACGTCACCGATCCGGCACAATGGAAAGGACCTGTTTGAGGGGATGCCGAATCCGTTCAACGCGACTCGCTATCATTCGCTCGTCATCCAACGCGATACGCTGCCGGATTTTCTGGAGGTGACAGCCGAGACGGACGAGGGGGAAATCATGGGAATCAAGCACCGCGATTATCCGATCTGGGGCGTACAGTTTCACCCGGAGAGCATCCTGACGGAGAACGGGCGGACGATTTTAAGAAATTTTTTGCAGTTGAAGGCGCCGAAGAGTTAAGGCGTTTCCGGCTTCCGAAAAAACTGTCATGCGTGCCATCTTCAGATTACTCGCAGTCATTGTTTGTACCTCCTTGCTGCGGGCGGGAGACAACTGGCCGCAATTCCGCGGGCCAGACGGCGATGGCCATTCCGATTCGGCCGGTCTTCCGCTCAATTGGAGCGAAACGGAGAACGTAAAGTGGAAGACGGCGATTCATGGGAGGGGTTGGTCCTCTCCAGTGGTATGGGGCAGCCAGGTATGGTTGACGACGGCAACCGAGGACGGTCGCGAATTGTTCGTGGTGTGCGTGGACCGCAACACTGGAAGAATCCTGCGCGACCAGAAGCTCTTCGATGTTGCCAACCCGCAGTTCTGCCATCAATTCAATTCCTACGCCTCGCCCACTCCCGTCGTTGAGGAGGGCCGCGCTTATGTCACATTCGGTTCACCGGGCACCGCGTGCGTGGATACGCGGAGCGGCCAGGTGTTGTGGGAGCGGCGCGATTTTGTCTGCAATCATTACCGCGGGGCCGGGTCTTCGCCGATTCTTTACGGTGACCTGCTCATCATGAACTTCGACGGAAGTGACCACCAGTTCGTGGTTGCGCTGGACAAGAAGACCGGCAAGACGGTCTGGCGGACCGAGCGATCGATTGACTTCAAGGATCTCGGCGCGGATGGAAAACCTCAAACCGAAGGGGATCTGCGCAAGGCATTTTCGACGCCGCACGTAGCCGCGCTCGACGGGAAATCCGTTCTCATCAGCAGCGGCGCGAAGGCGCATTACGCCTACGATCCGCTGACCGGCGAGGAATTGTGGCGTGTCGAGGAACGCACCAGTCACTCGGCGGGGACACGGCCGCTCGCCGGACACGGTATGATTTTCGTTCCCACTGGCTGGTCCACCGGCGAGTTGCTCGCGATTCGTCCCGGCAGAAAGGGCGAAGTGGTCGATGCAAACGCCGCGGGATCCGACGACTCACGTGATGGATTGCGTGTCGTTTGGAAGACGAAGCGGAACGTGCCAAAGAAACCGTCGTTGCTGCTTGTCGGCGACCTGTTGTTTGCCATTGACGACGGCGGTGTGGCCGGTTGCCTGGAAGCGAAAACCGGCGCTGAGATCTGGCGCGAGCGCGTTGGCGGCAACTACTCGGCATCTCCTGTGTCCGCCGAAGGACGCATTTATTTTTTCAGCGAGGAGGGCAAAGCGACGGTGATCGGGGCTGGCCGGGAGTTCACCGTGGTGGCCGAGAACAGACTCGATGCCGGTTTCATGGCCTCGCCTGCGATCAGCGGAAAATCACTCATCCTTCGGACGCGGACGCATTTATACCGCGTCGAGAAGTGATTCCGCCGGCAATTCGATGAAACTCTATTTCTTGCGCCATGCCGAAGCCCTCGACGGCACGGACGACGCAGCGCGGCCGCTGTCCCCCCATGGCCGGAAACAAGCAGTCTTTGTTGCCGAGTTCCTCAGGGCCGCAAACATCGAGTTTGACGCCGCCTATAGCAGTCCGCTTGTTCGGGCGCAGCAGACGGCGGAAATCGTGCTCGATATTTGCGGCAGTGTGGCGGTGACGCAACGACGGACCGCGGACGCGCTGTTGAATGAGGCGTCGCCAATGCACTTCTCACGCTGGCTGGCCGTGTTGCCGCCGGCAAAGCACATCCTTCTCGCCGGCCACGCCCCGTCACTGGCTGAACGGGTGCGTTCGTTGCTTTCCCTGTCCAACGCGGAAGCTTTGAAACTGCCGAAGGCCGGACTGGCGTGCGTGGAAACGGAAGACTGTCAGACTTGTGTTTTGAAATTCCTGATCACACCGCGAATTCTGGGTTTGCGTTCTGATTGAACCGATGGAGCCGGCGAGACGCTCGGGGTCGCAAGGAGCAATTGAACGCGAACGACCGCTTTTTCGTCGCTCCGGACGGGCCTCAGAATGTTCTCGCACGTTGAACTGGGAGATGAATTCCAATCCGGTCAAAAAGGTAAACGAGCAAACCAGGCGGCTGAGCCAGACTGCGGACACCTTGCGGTTCAGACAGACACCGGCAGAAACCGGCAGCAAGAAAGCGAGGCTGATCTGAAGCGTTGACGCGTCGATGACACCCCAACGAAAAGGACGGTGATCGAGTCAAGACCAAGCGAGGAACGAGGGTGCCCGCAGATTTATGCACGGCGACCGTCCAGTTTGGATTATGGCAGTCGTCGAGCTTGTGTTTCGGGCGAGCGTAGAGGCGCATTTTTACAGGGGAATAGTGCAATCGGGCTTGCCATGAGTTCGGGCCAAACTACTATGCGAGCCAGCTTGACGCACCAGGCAAGGTGGGAAAAGTGTGTCCGATGATTCGGTCGTTCGTATTTACAACGCTGGGAAAGCTGCACAGCAAGGACATCGAGATGTTCTTGATGCCGACGCTGCTGGCGGACACGAATCTGTTCCTGTGGGTTGATCTGGAGAGACCGACGCCGGAGGAAAGCAAGTTTGTGCTGGAAGATGTGTTTCACTTTCACCCGCTCTCGATTGAGGACTGTGTCCAGCTAAGTCCGTCGCCCAAGGTGGAGGAATACACACCGAAGGAGGACGACCGGTTCGCGCCCTACTTGTTCATGGTGATTCACGCCGTGGACTACAGCCGCAAGGATGGCGTGTTTGCGACCGATGAGCTGAACTTCTTCCTGGACAAAAACTATCTGGTGACTTTCCACGACGTGCCGCTGAAGAGCG
>DATNDF010000176.1 GCA_035607015.1 Candidatus Angelobacter sp.
GCACATCGCGATCACCAGGTCCGCCCGGCCTGAACCCTGGCTGGGATCAACCACGACGGGGCAATGCGATTCCTTCTTGATGATCGGGACTGCCGAGAGATCGAGTGTGTTGCGCGTGGAAGTTTCAAATGTGCGGATGCCCCGCTCGCAGAACATCAAGCCCGGATTGCCGTTGGACAGGACATACTCGCCGGCCAGGAGCCATTCCTCGATGCGCATCGCGAGTCCTCGTTTGAGCAGGATCGGTTTGCCGGTTTCGGCCGCGGCGATGAGCAGTTGAAAATTCTGGGAGTTGCGCGCGCCGATTTGAATGATGTCCGCGTACTCGGCCACCAGTTCCGCATGATCCTCGGAAAGCAGCTCGGTGATGACCGCCAGCCCGGTCTCTTTGCGCGCCTTGGCGAGCAGTTTCAATCCCTTTTCGCCAAGTCCCTGAAATTCGTATGGCGAGGTGCGCGGTTTGAACGCGCCTCCCCGCAGGACCGTGGCGCCGGCGGCCCGCACGGCGTGGGCCGTGGCGAGCAACTGTTTCTCATTCTCCACTGAGCAGGGGCCCGCCATCACCTGGACTTTCCGGCCGCCGATGACCGTGCCGCGCACGGCAATCGTCGAATTGGCGGGATGCGCCTCGCGGCTCACCAGTTTGAAACGCTTCTGGACCGGCATGACGCTTTCCACCGCGTTCGGAAATTGCGTCGCCAGGGCTTCGAGCGATTTGTGCGTCAGCTCATCACCGATGGCGCCGACGACAGTCCGGGCCACACCGCGCATTATGTGGGGACGGTAGCCGAGGCGTTTGATCTCTTTCAACACCGCCTCTTCCTCCTTCCGGGTGATGTTGGATTTAAAGACGATAATCATGGTTTTGATGGCGGCACCGCGCGTGGTTCAACAAAAAAGCCGCAGGCGATGACCTGCGGCACGGTTTACGGGGTTCGTCTAACGCAGCCCCGCAAGCAGGTCGGCCCGGCAAAAATACCAGCCGGCGAACCTGTCCATAAATCGCGGACTGCCCGAATTCATGGGCCGCACCTTAACAAGCCGCGCCACCACGTCAAGCGCGCGGCTGCGCCGCCCTTGACCCGTCGCCGGACGTTTCCTACCATTCGGCAGTTGTTTCATGAGATTTGCTCCTTTCATTGTCCTGACCGCGCTGCTCCTGCGGCCGTCGCCGGGCCAGGCCGCCCAGCCCGGCCCGCTGGCCATCAACGGCATCGCCGTCAAGGTCAACGACGCCGTCATCACGTTCCGGGAGATTGACGGCGAGATCAGCGACACCTCGATGCGCCTGTTGAGGTCCCAGTATGGACGGCAGCCGGATGTTTTCCGGCAAAAGCTGGAGAAACTGAAAAGCGATACGGTGGAGCTTCTCGTCGAGCGCCAGCTCATTCTGGATGAATTCAAAAACGCCGGCTACAAACTCACCGAAAGCTACATCGACGAGGTGGTCAAGCGGCGGATTCGCAATCAGTTCGGCGACCGCGTGACGATGATCAAAACGCTCGAGCACGAGGGCATCAGTTACGAAACCTTCCGCCAGCGCATTCGTGAGGATTTCATCGTCAATGCCATGGAATTGAAAAACGCGGGCACGGAACGAATCATTGTCTCGCCCCACAAGATCGAAACCTATTACGCGCAGAACTCCGACAAGTTCAAAGTCGAGGACGAAATCAGCCTGCGCATGATCTTTCTGGCCAACAAGCCGGATCAGGACGCGGCGGCGACGAAAAAAAAGGCCGAAGACATTCTCGCGAAGCTCAAGGGCGGGGCGCCATTTGCAGAAATGGCCTCCCAGAATTCGGATGATTCGCACCGCACCGAAGGAGGACTCCGGCCCGCCGAAACCCGGAAAACCCTGCGCGAGGATCTGGCGAAGGAGGCCTTCGCACTGAAGGCGGGCCAACTGAGCGACGTGCTCGAACGGCCCGAGGGCTGTTATATCATGAAGGTCGAGGAAGTCCGTCCCGCGCACGTCAAGCCGCTCAACGAGGCGCGCGCGGAGATCGAGAAAACACTCCGGACGGACGAAGAACAACGCATGCGCAAGGCATGGATCGACCGCCTCCGGGCCAAATCGTTCGTCAAATCATTCGCAGACTGATTTCCCAAGGCGCGGACGCGGATCGTCCCCTGTTTGTGTCACGCGCCGATCATCGCATGACTGGCTGGATCGGCATCGCGCTCGGCGACATCACCGGCATCGGCGCGGAAGTGGCGCTCAAGGCCCTCGCGGCGGAAATGTCGGCGGACGAGACCCGCTATCTTTTGCTGGGCGACGAAGCGCGCCTCCACCGTCTCAACGACCAACTGCACGCCGGACTCCGGCTGTTGCCGCATCGCGGGCCTCGAGACTCCGGCCGGATATTCATTCATGATCCGGCGTCGGAACCATTGCCGGCCAAACTGCAACAAGGCGCGCCGGCCGCCGCTGCAGCGGCGTTGGCGTGGCTCACCGACGGCGCGCAGCGCTGCCTGCGTCACGAGATCGACGCTCTGGTGACCGCGCCGGTGAACAAAGAGGCGATCATCCGCGCCGGCCGCGCTTTGTTTGTCGGCCAGACGGAATTTCTCTCCGAACTCGCCGGCGTAAACCGGACGGCCATGATGCTACTCGGCGCGGACGAGCGTGACCGCTGGCTGCGGGTTGCGCTGGCGACGACGCACGTTCCGATCCGGCGCGTTGCCGATCAACTGTCGCGGGAGAAAATCGAACTGACGATCGAACTCGCCGCGCAGGCGTGCCACGACCTTGGGCTGCCGCGGGCGCGCGTCGGGGTCTGCGGATTGAATCCGCACGCGGGTGAAGGCGGGCAGCTTGGCACGGAGGAGCAGACCGTCATCATTCCCGCCGTGAATGCCGCGCGGGATCGCGGGATCGAGGTGACGGGACCGCTGGCGGCGGACACGCTGTTTCATCACGCCTTTCGTGGCGACTACGACGCTGTGGTGGCGATGTATCACGATCAGGGGCTTGCCCCCTTGAAAATGATCGGCTTTGAAAGCGGCGTGAACTGGACGCTGGGTCTGCCGTTCATCCGCACGTCCCCCGATCACGGCACTGCGTATGATATCGCCGGCCAGGGCAGGGCAAATCCGTCCAGCATGAGGGCCGCCATCCGTCTCGCGAAACAACTGGCACGCACGCGGGGCTGAATGCCGGACGTTTTCCGCCAGCGCATTGACTTGATTTGGTCCGCCTGTTTCCATCACTCCGGATGCGTCAACCAGGAGAGAACGGCAATTCGGAACCGGCCCGACTGGTGATGGTCGCAGCATGCCTGATCCTTGCAGCCATGGGTTGCCGGTCTTCCGCTGTCGCGCAGCGCAAGACGCAACACCGCGATGCTTACCAGTCCCTTGACGCGACGACGCGGAGTCTTGTGGACAAGGGGAAAATCCGGAACGACATGGACACGAACGCCGTGTTCATCGCGTGGGGGCAACCCACCGACGCATTTGCCATCGATTTGCCCGGCGGTGGCAGGCGCACAATCTGGAACTATGAGGAGAAATGGGCCTACGAATTCAGGCAGAGCGCTGCTTTCGATTCCGGTGCGGTCACCCCAACACGCTCTGGGGCTGAGCGGGTTGAGGGCGGACGCCAGTTCCGGCGTTGGCATGTGCCCATTACCTATGTGGCCAAAAGCGAGACGTTCGCGGACGGCCGGGTGATCGAATGGAAGAAATATGACCCGCCGGCCTGGGTTCAACCGACGGCGGTGTCACCTGAAACCGGTCGCCGTTATTGATCGCCTCTCGACTTCCATATGCCCCTTTGGCACTCTACCGTCGTGGGCATCACGCCGCAGCAATTCGAGCGGATGAAAAGCCGCGTCAACGGCGCGCGACGCGTGGCCGGGCCTGTGTTCACCGCGAGCCCGCCGGTGCCGGAACGCGGTCCCCAGATCATTCTCGGCATCGACCCGTCCCTGCGCGGCACGGGTTTTGGTGTGATTCGCTTGTCGAAACCGCACCCGCAAACACTCGCGCTGGGCACGATTGTTTGTCCGGCCGGATGGGAACATTCGCGCTGCCTCGTGAAAATCGCGCAAACGCTGCGCGACGTGGTCAGGCGGCACAAGCCCACGGTGTGCGTCGTGGAAGGTCTGTTCTACGCACAGAACCTGCAGACGGCGATGTTGATGGGCGAGGCGCGCGGCGCGGCGATGGCCACCGCCGCCGAAGCAGGGCTGGACATTTACGAAATCGCACCGCGCAAAGTGAAGCAGGCCATCGTCGGCTATGGCGCGGCGCAAAAAATGGCGGTCGCCAAAATGGTGCAGCGGCTGTTGAATCTCGCGGAGCCGCCCGCTCCGGACGCTGCGGACGCGCTGGCGCTCGCGTTGACGCATGCGCAGGAAAACGGGCGGTACAGCCTGAGCGCGCCGCGGAAAATCTGATGTGTTTGATGCGAAGCCGGCGCTCGTGTCTCGCGAACGTGCGCTTTTCGCCGAAAACATTCGGTGGCGCGCCACAACGCGATTCCACAGAATCAAACAACCATGCTGGATAAAATCATTTTTTGGGTGGTGCTGGTCTGGATGGTCGCCTTGCTGGTCATGGCCTTCCGGGTGGTGCGCGAAGTCTGGCGGGAGGACAACCGCTCATCGGGCGACAACGCGTGGCCACCTTCGGATCCTGCGCCGGAACAGAACCGGAGCGACGATGGTTCAAAATAACCTGCTCGTGCACGCGGGCCGAGGCGCATGATCACCTTTCTTCAAGGCAAACTCGTCGAAGCGCTGCCGACACAGGTGACGGTGGACGTCAATGGCGTGGGCTATGAAGTCCTCATTCCCTTGTCCTCGTTCGACAAGCTGCCGTCGCCCGGTCACGAGATCAGGCTGCTGACGCATCTGGCCGTGCGCGAGGACGCGCACGTGCTTTACGGTTTTATGACCGCGGCCGAGCGCGAGTTGTTTCGATTGCTCATCAACACGGTCAGCGGCATCGGGCCGAAGATCGCGCTCAACATCCTGAGCGGAATGAATCCCACGGCGTTTCGCGGCGCCGTGGCCAACGGCGACGTGAAGGCGCTGTCGCAGATTTCCGGCGTTGGAAAAAAGACCGCCGAACGCATCGTCGTCGAATTAAAGGACCGGATTGGCGTGGCAGGCGCATGGGAGGCGAGCAGCGCGCAGCGGGCGCTTTCACCGGAAGACCAGAAGATCAACGATGCCGTGCTGGCGTTGATGGCGCTCGGTTTCAAGCAGATCGAAGCCCATGACTCCGTGCGCGCCGCATTGAACGTGCTGGGTCCAAAATCGACCGTCGAAGACCTGGTGCGGACGTCCCTGAAAAAAGGAGCTTGATGGACGCGGTTGGTCCAAAGCCCAAGGTCCCCAGGCCGAAGTCAAGCGGCGTCGTGGTGCCGCACCGTGCCAGGTGGCATCAACGGCTGGGAGCGGCGTTGGTTTACGGGTTTATCCGCTGTGTCGCGGCCACGGTCCGATTCCGGATGGAGGACGGCTCCGGTTTGTTCCGAGGAGCGCCGCCGGGGAGGATCATCTTTTCCATCTGGCACAATCGCCTCGCGCTGTCGCTGATCATGTACCGCCGATACGTGGTGAGGTTCGCGCCCGAGCGGCGCCTGGCGGCGATGGTCAGCGCGAGCCGGGACGGCGGACTGCTGGCGCGAATTCTCGAACATTTTTGCGTGGAGCCTGTGCGCGGATCGTCGAGCCGGCGCGGTCCGCAGGCGCTGCGCGAGATGCTCTCCTGGGCGGAGCGCGGCCACGATCTCGCGATCACACCGGACGGTCCACGCGGTCCGTGTTACAAAGTCCAGGAGGGCGTGAT
Source organism: Candidatus Angelobacter sp. (assembly GCA_035607015.1). Classification (NCBI taxonomy): domain Bacteria; kingdom Pseudomonadati; phylum Acidobacteriota; class Terriglobia; genus Candidatus Angelobacter; species Candidatus Angelobacter sp. The sequence goes on from DATNDF010000176.1 coordinate 5,803, forward strand.
CTCGACCGCGCAGTTGACCGGTCTGCCGATTGTGCCCGTGTCCTACCATCTCAACTGGAAGTACCGTCCCCGAAGCTGGGATCGCTTTCAAGTGCCGCTGCCGTTTGCCCGTTGCACCATCCGGACCGGTGAACTCCTGCGCGTGCCGCGCGACGCAGGCGAAGCCGAACGCGAGGCGTTGCGGCAACAGCTCGAACGGATCATGGCCGCCATCACGCGGGACTGATCCCCTGTTCAGGTCCGCGCGCTCTAGTTTTTGGTGATCCCCGGGTCCGCGGGAAATCCCTTCCGGTACCGGTCCTGCCGGTTCGCCACGGCCGCGACGTATTTCTTCGTCGCGGGAAAATCCATCTGCTCCATGAAGACCGCGCTGTTCGTAACGGCCGCGCCTTTCGCCCACTGGCGCACGCGCGCGCGGCCGGCGTTGTAATCGGCCAGAGTGTAGGTCACGGGCCGGTCCGTCTGCTGATAGCGGCGGAGCAGTCTCGACAAATACCACGCGCCCGCCAGGGTGTTCGTGCGCGGGTCGAGCAGTTGTTCCGGCGAAAACGACTTCAGCTTCTCCGCGCGCGCCCACTCCTGCGCCGCCACGACGCGGATCTGCATCAGGCCGAACTCCTGTCTCGATCCGCGCGCGGCCGGGTTGAACCAGCTTTCCCGCCAGACCACCGCCTTGACCAGCGCGGGGTCAACGCTGTACCGCCGCGCCGCCACGAGGATCACTTCATCGAAACGGTGATCGCGCCACTGGCAGTAACGCCACCCCGCGGCGGCGGCAAGCAACGAAAGGACCGCAAGAACAGTGAGCCATCGGCGAACCACGCCGTTGTTTTAATGAGCCGGCGGGAAACAGTCCAGCCGGGACGCGACTTTGGCGCGCTCCGTTTTTTCCGCTCGACTCACAACCCACGACTTACAACCCTCAATTCGATGATCGCCCGCGTCACCCTGGAAATCGCGCTCCGCAAGGAGTTTGATTATCTCGTGCCGCCGGAACTGGAGGGAGGGGTCGAGGTGGGCACGCGCGTCAAGGTTCCTTTCGGCCCGCGACAGGTGATGGGCTGCGTGACGGCGCTGGTCGGGGAATCCCCGCATACGAATCTGCGGCCGATTCTGAAAACCGTGGGCAAACAGGCGCTGGTGACCCCGAAGATTTTGAAGCTCGCGCGCTGGATCGCTGACTATTACTGCTGCGCCACCGAGGTCGCGCTGAAAAGCGTCCTGCCCGAAGCCGTGCGCAAGGAGGAAGCGGGCTGGCGCGAACGATTGTTCGTCCGTTTGTTGCCGCTCTCGGGCGAGCTGCCCAAACTGACCAAACGTCAGCAGGAGGTCTGGAATGTCATTGAGGAATGGCGCGAGATGCCGTTGCAGGAGTTGCTCGAACTGGCCGACACAACCGCCGAGACCGTGCGACGCCTCGAGGACAAGGGACTGGTCCACGTCGGTCCGCGGATATCAGAGCGTGATCCCTATGCGCGCGAGCACATCCTGCCGACGCAGACTTTGAAGTTGAATGCGGACCAGGCTGCCGCGCTGCAGCAAATCAAGGCCGCACTTGATGACAGACAACCATCAACCATCAACCATCAACCATCAACGTTCCTGCTCCACGGCGTCACTGGCAGCGGCAAGACGGAAGTTTACTTGCAGGCCATTGCGCACTGCCTGCAACAAGGCAAGGGCGCCATCGTTCTCGTGCCGGAGATTTCCCTCACGCCGCAGACGGTGGAGCGATTCAAGGCGCGGTTTTGTTCAGGTCCGTTGCAAACACTGGCCGCCGTGCTGCACAGCCATTTGTCGGCCGGCGAGCGGCACGATGAATGGCACAAGATCCGGCAGGGCCGCGCGAAGATCGTCATCGGCGCGCGCTCCGCGATTTTCGCGCCCGTCGATCCGCTCGGACTGATCATCGTGGACGAGGAACACGAGCATTCCTACAAGCAGGAGGAGGCGCCGCGCTATCACGCGCGCGACGTGGCCGTCGTGCGCGGACAGATGGAAGATGCGGTCGTGGTGCTCGGCTCGGCCACACCGTCGCTCGAGAGTTACCACAACGTGAAGAAGGGAAAATACGCGCTGCTCGAACTGCCGCAGCGGGCTGACGACAAGAAGATGCCGCTGGTGCGCGTGATCGACATGCGCCAGGAGGCGCGCAAAGAGAAAGGCACGCCGATCTTCTCGCGAAAGTTGAAGGAGGAAATCACACAGCGACTGGAACGGAAAGAGCAGGTGATGCTGTTTCTGAATCGCCGGGGCTACGCGACGTCGCTGCAATGTCCGAAATGCGGTTACGTGGCTGAATGCCCGAACTGCAGTGTGGCGCTGACTTATCATCGTTCGAGACAGAAAATCTGCTGTCACATCTGCGCCCACGAGGCGCCGGCGCCGGCGGTTTGCCCGAATGACAAATGCCGCAACCCGGCGATCCGTTATGCGGGCCTGGGCACGGAGAAAGTCGAGGACACCCTCGCAAAGCTGTTCCCGCACGCGCGGGTGAGGCGCATGGACTCCGACACTTTGAAACGCAAGGAGGATTACCGGCGCATCCTCGGCGACTTCCGCACCGGCAAAATTGACATCCTGGTCGGCACGCAGATGATCGCGAAGGGACTGCATTTTCCGAATGTGACGCTTGTCGGGATCATTTACGCGGATCTCAGTTTGCATCAACCGGATTTCCGCGCCGGCGAGCGAACGTTCCAGTTGCTCACGCAAGTGGCGGGCCGGGCGGGTCGCGGCGACGTGGAAGGCGAAGTGGTGGTGCAGGCGTTCACGCCGTTTCACCCGGCGATTCAATACGCGCGGCGTCACGACTTCACCGGGTTTTACGAGCAGGAAATCGAATTTCGCGGGCAGCTCAAGTATCCGCCTTTGACGCGGGCGGCACTCCTGACGCTGAGAGGTCGCAACGAGCAGAAGGTGAAGTTTTCGGCGGAGCATTTGCGGAAGCAACTGGACCGGGAACTGTCCCAATTCAAAGAACTGGTTCTGGCCGGTCCCGCGCCGGCGCCGTTATTGCGCGCCGAAACCTACTATCGGTATCAGGTCATGCTGCGCACGCGGCAAATGAGCCGGCTCAGCCAGTCTCTGGGGAAACTGCTGGAAACGCTCGCGCTGCCGGAAGACGTATCGCTCACGGTGGACGTTGATCCGGTGAATCTGCTGTGAGCGACATCCGTTGGGCGACGCGTTCCTGCATTCTCCGCTTCCGCTTGTCGAGGGTTCTGTGATACACCGGCGTTGCAACTCAACCATGAACAGATTTTTTTCGGGCCTCGTTTTCACCAGTGTTGTCTGCGCGGCGACCGCATTTGCCCGGGCGGAAACCGGGGCAAACACCGTCGAATGCCTGAAGTCCGGAACGTTTCTCGCGCCGCTGGATTCGCCCGACCACCGCAAATACGCACCCGACCGCGATGTGGACGTTCTGCATCTGGCGCTCGATGTGACGCCGGATTTCAAACAGCGCAGCGTGGAGGGCAGGGCCACGCTCCGGTTCAAACCGAAGGCAAGGGCGGTCCGGGAACTGAAGCTCGACGGCGTGGATCTGGACGTTCACACCGTGACCTCAACCGAAAAGATACAGACCTATCAGGTGACCGGCGACAAAGTGATCATCACTTTCGCCGGGCCGATTCCCGCGGACCAGGAGGCTGGCGTGACCATCACCTATCGCGCGGAGCCGACCGCGGGGTTGTATTTCCGGACGCCGGAGATGGGTTACAAGGCGGGCGACACCCACCTCTTTTCGCAGGGTGAGGAGATCGAGGCGCGGCACTGGTATCCGTGCTTCGATTCGCCGAACGAAAAATTCACCTCGGAAATCACCTGCCGCGTGCCGGAAGGCATGACGGTGATTTCCAACGGGCGGCTGGTCTCCAGCGAAAAAGACCCGGCCACCGGCCTGACAGCGATTCATTGGTCGCAGGAAAAGCCGCATGCAAACTATCTGATTTCACTCGTCGCAGGCTATTTCCAAAAGGTCGAGGACAAATACAGGGACATCCCGCTAGCGTTTTACACGCCCCCGTCGGAAATCAAGGAGGCGCCCGGTTCCTTCCGGGATACCCGGGACATCATGGGGTTCTTCGAACAGGAGATCGGCGTGCCGTATCCCTGGGCGAAATACGACCAGGTGTGTGTGAATGACTTCGTGGCCGGTGGAATGGAAAACACCAGTTGCACGACCCTCACCGACAGCACGTTGTTCACGGAAGACACTGAAAACATCCGCGACAGCGACGGTCTGGTCGCGCACGAGATGGCGCACCAGTGGTTTGGCGACCTCGTGACCTGCAAGGACTGGAGCGACATCTGGCTCAACGAGGGCTTTGCGACCTGCTACGCGTCTCTTTATGAGGAACACCGGCACGGCCGCGAGGCGATGCTTTACGGGCTGTATCAAAGCGCGCGCGGAATTCTCGCCGCCGCCAACGACACGAACGCGGTGGTCCGGCGCACCTACAATTCTCCGGGGGACATGTTCAACTATCTTGCCTACCCAAAGGGCGGCTGGGTGCTGCACATGCTCCGCGCGCAACTGGGGAAGGACCTTTACCGCCGGTGCATCAGGACCTACCTCGAACGACACCAGTACGGCAACGTGGTGACCGATGATTTGCGCGCGGTCATCGAGGAATTGTCCGGCCGCTCCTATGACCAGTTTTTTGACCAATGGCTCTATCACGCCCACCACCCGGAACTTGAAGTCAGTTACAGTTGGGAGGAAAAGACGAAGCTGGCGAAAGTCTCCATCCGGCAGGTGCAGAAATTGAGCGAGGATGTTTTGCTCTTCAACTTTCCGCTCACTGTGCGCTTCAAAGGAAGGTTCGGCACGGCGGATCACTCGATTCAGGTGCGGGAAAAGGAGGAAGATTTTTATTTCCCGGTGGAGTCCGCGCCGGAAGTCGTCCGTCTCGACCCGGACTACACTTTGCTCGCCCGAATCACGTTCAACGCGCCCAACGCCATGCTCTATGCGCAATTGAAGGACAAGGACGACGTCATTGGCCGCCTGCTGGCCATCGAACAACTGGCGAATAAAAAAGACCGGGAAGCTGTCGCCCGGCTGAAGCAGGCGCTGAACGGCGACGCGTTTTATGGAGTGCGCCTCGAAGCGTCGCGGACGTTGAGGTCCATGCACACGGACGAGGCCCTGGAAGCCCTGCTCGCTTCGACCGGTCAGAGCGACGCGCGCGTCCGGCGGCAGGTCGTCGCGGACATCGGCGGATTCTATCGGGACACCGCTTTCGGGGCGGCGCTCAAAACTCTCGACCGCGAAAAGAACCCGGACATTTTGTCCGCCGCCATCCGTTCGTTGGGCGGTTATGCGAAACCGGAAGTGCGGGAGGCGCTGCTCCGGTTCCTGCGCTCCGAATCGTATCGCAACGAACTGGCGGGCGCCGCCATCGGCGCCATGCGATCCCAGGACGACCCGGCTTATGTTGCCCCGTTGATCGAAGTCCTGTCGAAGCGAGAAACGGAGTTCACCAGCCGCGGCCTGGGACAGGGGCTCGGAACACTCGCTTACCTGGCACGCAACGAGGACAAGAAGGACCGCGTCCGCGAATTCCTCACCGGTTACGTGAATCACCCGAAGAAAAGCATCCAACTGGCCGCCATCAATGCGCTGGGAGTTCTCGGTGATCCCCGGGCTGTCGGTGTGCTCGAAAAGTTTGCCACCGCTTCAAAGGAAAGTCCCGAACGCGCCGCCGCTGAAAAGGCCGTGACTGAATTGCGCGCCGCGCGAAAACCGGTGGACGATTTCAAAAACCTGCGCGACGAGATGCTGGACCTGCAAAAACAAAACCGCGACCTGCGCAAGGAACTGGACGATTTGAAAAAGAAGGTGGACGCAGCCGACGGGAAACCGGCGCAGGGCGGGTCGAAGAA
>DATNDF010000177.1 GCA_035607015.1 Candidatus Angelobacter sp.
TCAACTGATATATGAAGGGGAATTCGCAGCAGTCTTCCCAACGATCTTCGCGGGCTGGCGCGAGAAGCGCGGCGGGTTTGCCCTGCCAATCACTTCGTTGACTCCCGCCCGTTCCGATGGTTCAAATTCGCCAGGCACCGGCACTCAAAGAACCCGCGAATGAAAGTTTCTGTTCAAGACCTCCATTGTTTTTGTGTCGAAGCGCTGACCAAAGCCGGTGTCGGCGAGGCGGACGCGCGCACCACGGCGGATGTGCTCGTCACCACGGACACCTGGGGCACGTTCACGCACGGGACCAAGGCGTTGCGCGCCTATGTCCGGCGGCTGCGCGGCGGCGGCCTGCGCGCGAACGGCCAGCCGAAGGTGGTGGCCGAGGGTCCCGCGTGGGCGCGGGTGGACGGGGACTCTTCGCTGGGTATGGTTTCGTCCGTGTTTGCAATGAAGACCGCCATGGCGAAAGCCGCAACGACTGGCATCGCCTTTGCCGGCCTGCGTAACAACTGCCACTACGGCGCGGCGGGGTACTACGCGGCAATGGGACTCGATCGCGGCATGATCGGCATTTCCATGGCCAACGACATCCCGACGGTCAATGCGCCGGGCGCGCGCGGATCGGTCATGGGCAGCAATCCGTTCGCGTTCGCCGCACCCGCAGGAAAGGAGAAGCCGATTCTTCTCGATATGGCGACGAGCACCGTGGCCGGCGGAAAAGTTTTTGCCGCAGCCGCGCTCGGCAAAACGATCCCCGCTCATTGGCTGCTGGATGCACACGCGAAACCGACGACCGACCCCACGCCGTTCTCTCATGCCGCGTCGTTGACGCCCCTTGGCGGCTATAAAGGTTACGGCATCGCATTCATGATCGAGGTGCTCTCCGCAATCCTCACAGGCGCGTCGATCCGCTGGCGGGTGTTGAGCTGGACATTTTCCGATCCGTCGAAACCAACCGGCCACGGCGCGGCCTTCATCGCCGTCAACATCGCGTCGTTCATGCCGGTGGAGCAATTCGAGGAACGCATGGACCGGACGATCCGCGAGATTCGCCAGGAACCCAAAGCCGACGGCGCGGACCGCATCTGGCTGGCGGGCGAGATGGAGTGGGAGCGGCGCGAGAAGGCGCTCGAGGAAGGGATCGATCTGCCCGATGATGTGACGGCCAGCCTGCGAGGGCTGTCGGAAGATTTGAATCTCAACGTTGACCGGATTCTGCGCTGACGATCGGCAAGGCCGGCTTCAACGTCCACGCCTGGAGCCGGGCCACTTCGAGAATTTTCGGCGCGCGGAATCCTTCCTTGTGAATGATCCAGCCGGCGAACAAATCCGGCGTGTCCCTGGCGACGTGACGCGCGGGCAGCAACTCCAGGTTCCTTCCGAGCGTCACGCCTTCCTGCGTCGGCATTTTTCCATTCCTGCGGTGAAACTCATAAACCGAAGCGAGCGCCACAAGAAAGTCCGCCGGAGGAACGGGATCAGCCCCGATAAACACCCGCGCCGGCACGCGCCGGTTGGTTTTGACAAAGTCGAGCACATCTCGCGTCGCGTCGCGAAACGCGAACCAGTCAAGGTGGTCAGCGTGAGTCGATGATGGCGGCGGCGCACCCGGCCCGATGAGTCCCTTCGGCTTTAATGGGAAGCGCGGCTTTCGTCCTTCGATTGTTTCTCCGACTGACAGCGCCAGCAACTCAAACTGGTCGGCTACCGAATAGGCGCGACCATTGATGACCTGGAAGTCAACGTTGGAGATGCCGTCGCCCGACAGCCGTGCGGCGATCTGGTTCAAATCCTCTTCAGGCGCGCCTTTCGTGCGCACTGCATCCGGGTAAGTCCCGGGCAAATCGCCTGCCGTCACGAAATGAACACCAGGGATGGAGCGAATGTGGTCGATGTATTCGGCAAAACGCCGGAACGCCGCCTCGGTTTCCTCGGCAGGACGCTGCGGGGGCGGTTTCCATTGCTCGCGCGGCGGGTTCGCACCCCGACGAAAATTCACGCCGTCCCAAAACTCCTGGTGCACCCACTCACACGGATGATAGAAAATGCTGATGAGTCCGCCGCCCTGGCCACGCAACCGTTCGGCGATGGCGGACACTTTTTCCTTCGCCGGTTCCACGGCCGACGGATCGTGCAGGTCCATTCGCGTGTAGTTCTGGCCCATGTGATAGACCACCAGCGCGTTGGCGTACCAGAAGGGTTGTTCATTCAGGCCGATGTGCGTCCCTTCGTCCACGTAACACGGCACGCCATGTGGTGCGACACCGATCTCCTTCAGCGCGGCAATGGTCTGCGATGCCCACGAAGAACCGGGCTGGCCGTAACATACCAGCGTTTTAACGCCGAGAATTCTCCTGACATCGGCGGCCCCCGGACCCTCGCGTCGCACGAACTCGTCGATGCCATCCAGCAGGCCACAATCCGCGAGATATTCGGACGGCGTCGGATGCACTGAATGAAAATTGGCGTGATACCCGATGTCGTGTTTCTTCAGCGCCGCAATCACATCGCGGCGGCCGCGCCGTTCGAGCACGCGCGCTTTTTCGCCGACGATTTTGAACGTGGCACGAATGCCGCGCTCCGTGAGCATTTCAGCCAGTCTCTTCGTCGCGTCATCGTCCGCCGGGAGCAGATAGTCCTCCGTGTCGAACCAGAGGATCACGTTGACGTTGGGGCGCTCTGCGGCGTTGGACCGGATCGAAAAAGCGAAGAGCAGAGCCGGGAGAAGAAACGCCCATCGTGAGGAGAATTTCATGGGCCAAATATTTACCGGGTCCCTGCCGGGTAAACAAGCGTCCAACAGAACCTTTAAATCATGCCAAACTTCAGAGGACTTTATGCCGAACCGCGAACGGCCAGTCTCGGGCGGTCGAAGGAAAAATTCAGCGCAGCCGGTAGGTGATGCGCGCCTTGTCAAGATCGTAGGGTGACATCTCGAGCTTGACGCGATCGCCGACGGTGAGGCGGATGAATCGTTTGCGCATTTTGCCGGAGATGTGCGCCAGCACCTGGTGCTTGTTGTCCAACTCCACGCGGAACATCGTGCCCGGCAACACGGTCACTACATTGCCTTCCACTTCAATATGTTCTTCCATGAGTCTTTTACCGCCGCGCCCGCGGGCGAATCGGGTTCGATCGGCAATCTAAAATGACACCGCAAACAAAAAGGGTGCGGGACGCTGCCGTTCAGAGTCCCACACCCGCTGTGGGCAATTCTACGATTTAGTAACGGTTGCTGTAATCGCGACGGCCGCCCCCGCCACCACCCCGACCGCCTCCGTAACCGCCGCCGCCGGAACGAGGACGCTCCTCGCGCGGGCGCGCTTCATTGACGGTGAGGTCGCGACCGTTCAGGTCTTTGCCATTGAGCGCCGCGATGGCGGCTTGCGCGCCTTCCTTGGTCTCCATGGTGACAAACGCAAACCCGCGCGACTTGCCGCTGAATTTGTCCATGATCAAATCGACGCTGGTCACGGGACCGTGCGCGGCGAAGAGATCCTGGAGATCGTTTTCAGTAGTGTTGAAGGAAAGATTTCCTACAAACAATTTCGTGTTCATTGATGACTTTCTAAGTTTAGACTGACTGTTTCTTACCGGGCTGTTCCCGACCATCGGGTTTCAAATCATCACTGAAGCACGTTCAACTGAAGATCTACCAGGCCTCGAAATCCACGAGTAATCTAACTGGGACTTACCCTGCCCGTTTGCCACGGGAATGCAAATGATATTTTTCGACGGCGCGAGTCCGCCCGTAACCGCCTACGCGCCAATGGTCAATCCACTTTAATGGCGCGAGTCAATCCTGGAGCAATGAAATCACCGGTCGCGGTGGAAATCCGTTCTTTTCGAACTGGACTGTGTTAAACCGTCCCTGGCACCCGATCCATTTATGAACGAGACAAACGCGCCGGACAAACCTGACGACCCGCAGGCGTTCGTCCTCGAAGTGGTGCAGTTGCTCCTGTCTGAAAAGCGGACCGCCTTGTCCTTGCTCCGGACCGGTATCGCGGTTTTGGCCCTGCCGCTTTCCGTCTTGAGCGTCCTCATTGCCACTTCCAGATTTTACGATGTCCTGCAAGTGATGCACCTGCTTGTGCCGCTGCTCCTTCTCAACGTGGGATTGACCGCGCTGGCCGTTTATCTGATCGTCCACTCCATCCGGCGCATCCATCGGTACGACCGGCTCATCCTGGAACTCAAACGGAAGCACCGCACGCTGGCAGAATTGATCGATTGA
>DATNDF010000178.1 GCA_035607015.1 Candidatus Angelobacter sp.
CGCCGTGAAATCGTTGGTGCCCGGATCCGCCTGCGCCGTCGCAATCGAGACGAATGCTGCGACCACGAGGGCGCCGGGGAGGGCCCGTCGCCGCGCCGCGGGCTTGTGACGCGCCCGCAGGGGAACCAACCCCGGTCCGCCGCCGCCGGCGGGAGACGGGAATCTCATCAATGCGGTTTCAAATCCCGATTCGTCGCCTGATCTTACACTGCTCATTCCGGCCCTTTCATAATAATGCGCGAGAACGATGGGAGCCGCCGATGTGCCAGCGGACGACGGGGTGACGAACAAGACAATTTATGACGCGTGATTGCCAGGAAATGTAAATGCCCTGTCACCGGAACAAGAAAGCGCCCGCGAACGACGTCCGAAGAATCCGTTGGACCGCAAGTCGCCGCAAAGGCGTTTTCCCCGTCGGAGCCGCCGGTGGTGATGGCCTGGCGTCTGAACTCGTGATTGAGTATTGGCATAAAGTCGATACAACCTTGAGAGAAGCAGGAAGCGGCGTGAGACGTGTCACAACTCTGTCACAAACAACCGAACATGACTGGCCGGCCGTCGTGTCGCGACATCCGCGAGTGTTTCTGCAACTGCCGTCTCCACGACATCCGCGCATTTCGCCCCGGCACATTCAAACTGGACATGGGCACGTCCGCCGCACGATGTCACGAAACGTCCGCGTCCAAAGTTTCCCGGACCAATTTGATCAATTTTTGGGGATGATACGGCTTCTGCAAAAACGATTTTACCTCCCGCAACCGGAAACTGGTCGCCGTGGAGTCCAGACTGTAGCCGCTGGTGTAAATGACCTTCAACTCCGGCTTGCGTTCCTTCAACTGCTTCGCCAGTTCCCGCCCGGTCATGCCCTCGGGCATCACCATGTCCGTCAACAGCAAATCCACCCGGCCGTGGTTTCGCTCCCAAACCTCGAGCGCCTCGACACCCGACGAGGCTTCCAGCACGCGATATCCGTGCCGTTGGAGAACAGCTCTCCCCAGCGTCCGCAACGCCGGCTCGTCCTCGACCAGTAGAATCGTTTCGTTGCCTCCACGCGCTTTGGCTTCGCCGGCCGCCTGTTCGGCAGCCGCCGCCAACCGGACACTCGCCGGCAGGAAAACTTTGAACGTGGTGCCCGCGCCGACCTGGCTTTCCACCTCCAGCCAGCCCTGGTGTTGTTTCACGATCCCATAGACCGTCGCCAGCCCCAGGCCGGTCCCTTTGCCGACGTCCTTGGTTGTAAAGAACGGCTCGAAAATGCGCGCCTTGATTTCCGGCGTCATGCCACAGCCGGTGTCCCGCACACTCACGCAGACGAATTCCCCGGCGCGCGCCTCGGGGTTGGCCAGAACACAATGGGCATCCATGACCACGCGTTCCGTGCCGATGGTCAACTGACCGCCTCCGACCATGGCATCGCGCGCGTTGACCGCCAGGTTCATCAAGACCTGTTCTATCATGCCCTCATCGGCCTGCACCGTGGGCAGATTGGACACGTAGTTGCACTGCAGCTTGATGTTCTCGCCGATGATGCGCCCCAGCATTTTGGCCAGGTTGCCGATAACCCCGTTCAAATCCAGCGCGTTGACCTCCATCTCCTTCTTGCGGCTGAAGGTGAGCAGTTGGCGCGTCAGGTTGGCGGCCCGTTCCCCGGCGGAGTACACCTGCTTCATCTCCTCCTTCACTTCGTCGTTCAGACCCTCCTGTTCCATCGTGAGGCTCGTGTAGCCCATGATGACGGCGAGGATGTTGTTGAAGTCATGCGCCACCCCGCCCGCGAGCTGGCCAAACGCCTCCATCTTCTGTGATTGCAGGAACCGTCCCTCCAGTTGTTTGCGTTCAACGAACTCACCAATCTGCGTGCCGATGGTCCCGAACATCGCGAGTAATTCATCGTCGGGCGGCTGAATGTGTGCGCTGAAAAACTCGATCACCCCGAGTGTTTCGCCCCTCAGCCTGATGGGAAACGCGATCGCGCTGCGCAATCCGATGCGGATCGCCAGCGGCTTCCTCGAGAGATTGTCGTCCTGCGACACATCTGCCAGCCACGCGGGCCGGCCCGATTCAAACACCCGGCCCGGCAGACACTCACCCGGGGCGAACGATGCCCCGCGGCTGAAGGCGACGAACTCATTAAACTCCGTCGAAGGCGGGTGCCAGATTTCGACACACCCCAACCGCTTCGTGCTCCGGTCCGCCGCCCAAAAGCCGCCCACATCCCATCCGAGCTGCTGACCGACGACTTTCAGGGTTTTTCCGGCGGCCTCTTTGAGCGTCGCCGCCTCGGAAAGGACCTGCGTCACGGCGTGGTGCATTGCCAGGCGGTGTTCGACCTGCTTGCGCCGGGTGATGTCCTCGGCCGTCCCCACGACGCGATATACTTCGCCGCCGGTGTTCCGGATCGGGAAAGCACGATCGTGAATCCACCGCACCGCGCCGTCGGGCCGTGTGATGCGATAATTCTCGTCGTACTCGCCGCTCGCCTGTTTGGTCGTCGCGGCCCGGAGGACACGCTCCCGGTCCTCCGGATGAATCGCCTCCGCCCAGTCCTGCGGTGACTGATAAAGGCTCGAGCAGGTGCGGCCCCAGATTCTTTCGTAGGCCGGACTGATGTAGAGCATCTGGTTCTTCAATGGATTGGTGATCCAGAAGACTTCGTGGATGTTCTCGGCCAGTTGCCGGAACTTTTCTTCACTGTCGCGCAGTCCTTCCTCCGCCTGTTTGCGTCCGGTCACGTCCTCGCCGATGCTTGCCGTGCCGGTGATGTTTCCACCCGCATCCCGCAACATGGTGTTGTTCCACACGATCTGCCGCAGCTCGCCCGTGCGCGTTTTGATCGGATTTTCGCGATGGAGCGGGATGGTGCCGGCCTCGATGGTCGCGAAAAAAAGTTGTCTCGTCCCGGTGTCGGTTTCCGGGATGAATGTCTCAAACCAGTCCGCTCCGATGATTTCTTCCCGCTTCCAGCCCGTCAGTCGCAGCAGGTAATCGTTGCAGAATGTGACAACGCCGGACGTGTCGAGCGTCATCGCAATGAGTTCGAGATTCTCCAGCATTTCCCGGCTCCGCCCCTCGGATCTCCGCAATCCTTCCTCCGCCCGCTTGCGCTCGTCGATCTCGGCATTCAACGCTTTGTTGGCGGTGACGAGTTCCGCGGTCCGCCGCTGGACCCGTTTGTCCAGTTCTCCATGCAGGACGCGCAGCGCGTTTGCGGTGCGCTGGTGTTGGATGACTTCCAGCCTGGTCTCGCGCCATCGCCGGTAACCAAAAAGCATGAACGCCGGGCTGAGCGCGATCAGCGTCCCGAACAATTCGTCCACCGCCGTATCCCGGTTGTTCCAGACCCACTCGAGGGGCCTTTCAAACAAATTGAAATAAAACCCCAGTCCAAACACGAGGACGCCTATCCCCAGCAAGGCGACGGTGTCGATGACGGCTCCCGTCTGGGTCCGGCGGGCCCCGTCCGGGGAAACTGGTCTCGGTTCCTCCCCGGTCCCCTGGTCCTCGATGACGACGACCTTGACGTCTTTCCATCGTCGGTATGCAAAAAACGCCAGCAGCGGGCTGAGGACGAGCAGTGTGCCGAAGAACTCGTCCAGCGGGGTTTCCTTGTGCTTCAGGACAAACTCGAGCGGGCGTTCAAACAGATTGAAAAGCGAGGCCAGCAGAAACACCAGAGCACCGAATCCGAGCACCACGACAGCGTCTTTGACCGCCCGGGTCTTCTTCCCACGATGGGTCTCGTCCCCGGAGTTCTGGCGCAACACCTCTTCGGCCCGCTTGCGCTCGGTGATGTCCGACCAGATGCCGACGATTTCCTCCGGTTGATTCGACGAGCCTCGAACCAAGCGGCGTTTGTCTTCCACCCACCGGTAGCTGCCGTCCTGATGGCGAAGGCGATATTCCGTGAGACTCGAGCCCTGCGCCAGTGTTTCGGACACACTGGCAATGGCGCGGTCGCGATCCTCCGGATGAACCTGTCCCAGCCACCATTCGTAGTGAAGCGTCTCCTGCATCCTGAATCCCAGAAACTCGGTGATGTTCTCGCTGACCACGTAGGGGACAACCTTTTGACCTTCGACCCGGAGCGCATAAATCACGGCCGGACTGTACTCCAGCAAGTGGCTTAATTGAGCGTGCGTCTCGCGCAACGACTCCTCCGCCCGCTTGCGCTCGATGCCCAGCGCGATGCCATCCGCCACCGAGCCCAGGGCCGTGAGCGTCGCTTCCGCCAGCGGACGTTTCGCGAACAGGGCCATCACCCCGACGACGCGATTTTCCAACAACAGC
>DATNDF010000179.1 GCA_035607015.1 Candidatus Angelobacter sp.
TTTGGATTCCCGTGTCCGGCGCCGATGGTTCAGGATGCCTCTCCGCCAAGAAGACAGTGGACGGCAGCATGTAAGCTGGAACCGTCGAGACAGCGGAACGAGTGTGTGGCTGGTCGAAGACGGGAAACAATGAAGAATCGAGATCGTCGCTGAAGACTTGAGAGAGGAGTAAGGACGTCTTACAGCTCGTGCCAGTCTGCTCACTCCGTTGCCGTCAGTGGGTTTTAAGTCGTAAACCGTGAATCGCCGTTACGTCCCAACCACCGCGCAGGCCTGCGACACGCCGCTATTCTCCCGTCACACGGCCCAGGCCGAACTGATCCCCAACCCGCACCGGCCGGCCACCGGCGAAATCAATCTCCACCATTTTCTCGCTCTGCACTCCCGCGCCATGTTCGTCCTTCAATTCTGCCACGATCTTGCGTGTCGCTGTTTCAATCACATCGCCGGTCGAAGGATAGGCATACCTGCCGTCAATGCTGAACGTGACCCAGCCGGGTTGATCGCGCAGCCTGATGCTCGTGATCTGCTTGGGCGGCATCGCGGTCGCGTCGAAAATGTGCAGACGATTGTTGTGCGCGTCGGTCAGCCAGAGTTCCTTTTCGTCCGGCGTCAGACCGATGCCATGACTCGGGCAGCCGTGCCGTTTCGTCGGCCCTTTCTCGAATCCTTCCACCGTGACCTGGCACAACTTCTTGCCGCTCGTCAGGTCGCCGACCTCGAATCCAAGCAACTCATTGACGTTCACAAAGCAGAGCGTCCCCCGGCCATTCACCGTGAAGGGCCGGATGAAGTTGCTGAAAGGCCCGACTTCGCGCACGACCTCGTGCGTCTTCGTGTCCGTCACACGCAGGAGGGGTGATGCCAGGCCCGCCAGGTACGCGTGCCGGCCATCCAGTCCGATAATGGTGTTGTGCGCGCCGGAGTTCGTGACGATCTTTTTGATGACATCGCCGGTGATCGCGTCCACCACGTGCCAATGCGCCTTCTCAAGCGACGGCAGATAAATCACTTTGCCGTCCGGCGTGATGGACATGCGGTCGCAGCCGCCTTCATACGTTTTCTCCCAAAGAATCTTTTCGGTAAGCAGGTCAATGCACGTCAGCGTCCGGGTTGTGCTGACGTACAGCCGTTTCGTCGCCGCATTCGCGCACACGCCCTTGACGTTGAGCGGCCTCCCCTTTTCGTCGAGTCCCGCCGTCGGAACACGCTTGACGAAACGATGGCCGTGCCCGATGTCGAAGACAAGCACGCCGTGTCCGCCGTATTCGAGGTAATCACGAATTCCCGGCTCCGCGACATAAAGCAGCAGCGTCCGTTCCCCGGTATTTCCTCGGCCCGCCGCGTGGACTGCCTGAGTGATTCCCGCCAGGAACACCGCGCATGCGCAAAGAGTGGTTATGGCCATTTTCATCAACGGAGGATTTGTTTTCATAAACAAGGGATTGAAGCGCCGACCGGTACATCCTGTTTCGCGAGATGCGGTGAGCCGGATTTTTTGAAGAGGACGATGCGGTTTGTATTCGTCCCTTTGAAATTATTGTCCACACCCCAGCAGTTGGCGGTTTTGGTAAACTTTTGATCGTTAATGAGCACGAGCACGGGTTCAAGCCCCGCTGCAACGCCGCACGGGAGGATGTGCTCTTCCAATCTGGTTTTGCCGGCATGAACCTCGCCGACCTCGAAGGCGATGTGACCGCCGGGCTTCAGAATGCGATACAGTTCGCACAACACGGATGTCATGGCTTCGCTCCACGCATCAAGCTTCTTGGGAATGGTGAGCTTCACGGACTTGGGATCAACGTCGAGGAACCAGCAGCGCAGCCAGTTGTCGTCGGCGTATTGCACCACGTCGAGAAACGGCGGCGAGGTGACGACGAGCGAAACGGAGTCGGGAGGCAGTTTGTGTGTGCTTTCAGCGGGCACGTTGAGCAGCTCGGCGCGATCAGCCACGGCTGCCAACGTGCCTCGCACGACTGTCGTGACATCGCCAAGCAGCTGACGCGACTTTTTAAAAATGCAATCCGCGACGTGCCGGCGCGGCGGTTGCTGGTCACGCTTCGCGTTGATTTTGCGCTGTGATTGGATGGACACGGCTTGATTTGGGGGCAGCGTGTAAACGGAAAAAAATCCAGGTGAGTGGCCGGTCAGCCGGTTAAGCGCAATCATGCAGAGCCAGTCGTCCACCGCATCGAGCGACCCGGCGGTTGCGGGCGATGTTTGCCGGCGCCGACCGGCCTCCGAGGAAAAATGGGCGTGTCCCCGCCGGCGGCCACGGCGGGTCAGGAAATATTTCTTCAGAGCGCAGATTTCGCGCAGCGTGTCAGGGTGGTAGAAGACGAGAAGGTCATCGGGCCATTCGTCATAATCGGCCAGGTTGATTTCCCGCAAGCGGGCAGCCACGTCATCGAGGGCAGGCGGACGCAACCGCGGACGAGTGAAGGTGAGGCTGAGCGGGTTGACATCGTTGCCCCAGGGAACACGGCCCAAAAGGGCGGCTTCCACCGGGGTCGTGCCCCGTCCCATGAACGGATCGTAAACAACGTCCCCGGGCCGGGTCAGGCGTTCGATGAAAAACCGCGGCAACTGTGGTTTGAAACACGCACGGTAGGAAACTTCGTGGAGTGAACTGGCCTGGCGTTGCCGTGCGGTCCAGAATTCGTTCACGAGCGTCGGCACGTCGATGCCGTCGCCCGAAAACGTCCGCGCTCGTGTGACCACCCGCTGCGTGGACTTTCCGAATTCCCGAAAGGACAGCAGTCGTTCGATGAGCGAGTGCCCCGCACGGGCCTCGGGCGCGATTCTAACGGCGAACTCGAACTCCAGGTTGTCTTCCCGCAGCATGCCGCCGCTGATTCAACCGTCCAAAACCGTCTTTTGCGAGAATTTTCGAGCCGCACGCATCCTTGGCGATCCACCGCCGGTCCCGAAAATGTCCACAAAACTTTTCGGCTTTTGCCGACTCGAAGTGACATTCGCGCCGGCACCTCGACTGATTTCGCCGCGAAACGCGAGTTGAGAAAAATTCTTCCATGCTCGCAGACATGCGTGTCCGAAAAGAAGACGGCTCGATACCGCTCCACTCGTTCGACAATTGCGCGACGGCTTTTTGAACGCGGATTTTTTTACCGTGTCTGACACACTATGTCTCAAGACGGTGATGTTCACGAAGACGACCTGTCGGACTCCAGCATTCTGCTGGTGGAAGACAACGAGGAAGACATCCTCCTCTTGAAGCGTGCATTCCGAAACGCGCACATCGCAAATCCCCTGAACGTGGTCAAAGACGGAGAGCAGGCGATCCAATACCTCACCGGCTCGGCCGCATGCGCAAACGGCGGACGCCGCCCGGTTCCCCTTCTGATACTGCTCGACCTCCGGCTGCCAAGGCTCTCCGGTTTTGAGGTGCTCGAGTGGATTCGAGAACGGTCGGAGCTGGCCAGGGTGATCGTCGTCGTGCTGACCAACTCCGATCATGTGCCGGACGTCAGCAAGGCGCACGCGTTGGGCGCCAACTCCTACCTCGTGAAACCCGGGACGTTTGACGAACTCGTGGCAATGGTGAAGCGGATCAGAGGCCGGTGGTTGTTGCTGGGGAGGGCGCCCGAAGGACCCGTTCCAACAGGGGCGAGTCCCCGCTCGTGACGCTCCCCGCATTTTGCGGCGGGGCGACTCGAACCGCGCAACATGGGTCTGGCGGGACCCGCACCGGACCGCCGGCACGGGCTTGAAGAATCTCCGCCTCTTACGTTTTTCCTCCTCACGAGCGGGGCTTTCCTGCCGGCATTTTTTGCTCGCGCCCGGTTCGCCATCCGTGCAGGATTGAACCCATGAAATCCACGTCCCTTAAAATTTCCCGCCGTCGTTTCATTGCCACTTCAGCCGCGGTCATTGCCGCGCCCACGATCATTCCCGCAAGCGCATTGGGCGCCGACGGCCGCCCCGCCCCATCCAACCGCATCACGATGGGTGTGGTCGGCTGGGGCATGCAGGGACCCGGCAACACCGGCAACTTGATGCGGGAGGCGGATTGCCAGGTGGTCGCCACCTGCAACATCGATAAGAATCATCTGCAGGCGTCCGTCAACGCCATTAACGGCCACTACAAAAACCAGGATTGCAAGACCTATCACGATTATCGCGAAATGATGGCACGCACGGACATTGACACCGTGATGCTGGCGGTGCCGGATCACTGGCACGCGCTCGTCGCCGTCGCGGCCGCGAAAAACAAAAAGGACATCTACGGGGAAAAACCGCTGGCTCGCACGATCGCAGAGCAGCAGGCGATCGTGAAGGCAGTGCAATCGAATCAGCGGATCTGGCAGACCGGATCCTGGCAGCGTTCGGAAAAGAATTTCCACTACGGCGCGGAGATTGTCCGCAACGGATTGATTGGAAAGGTCACCCGGGTCGAGGTTGGCCTGCCCAGCGGCCACACTGATTTCGCCGGCACCGGCAAACCTCTTTTGCAAAAGCTGGCTCAACTTCCCGAGAAAGTCACCGATCTGGCCAGGGTCCTGCCCGGAACTCCGGCCTGGGACCTCGCCGTGTCCGAACCTCCGCCGCAGCTGGATTACAAGACCTGGATCGGCCCGTCCAAAATGGAACCTTACATCCAGGCCCGCAGCCACATGAACTGGCGGTGGAATTATAACACCGGCGGCGGCCAGTTGCTCGATTGG
>DATNDF010000180.1 GCA_035607015.1 Candidatus Angelobacter sp.
AGGCCAGCGATTGGAACCCGATGAACAGGCAACCGCCCAGCAGCCACGGCCATGCGGGGCGCCGGATGGCCGACACCGGGGCCTGAAAAAACGGGATCAACGCAACGCTGAACACCGCCACAAAGCCCACCATCACCGGCAGAAAACGGCCCGCGCCCCACGCGGGCGACCACTTTTGCACCAGCACATCAAACATCGCGAACATCACCCCTGAAGTGCCCGCGAACAGGATCGTGCTGCCGACGTGGTGATGTGTCACGCCGCCGGTCCGATTGAGCAGCGCGATGGCGACCGTGCTCAGCGCGGCCGCCTCCCACAGTTTTGCCGGGACCGCCTGCTTGAGAATCAACGTGGTGAACAGCGCCACGAGGATGATTTTCACGCCCAGCACCGGCGTGGCCACCGATACATCGCCGCGTTGGAGCGCGAGGTAATTGAGCAACTGTCCGAGCAGATAGAGCAATCCCACCAGCGCTGGCTGCCAGAGCAGTTGAAGATGGAAGGCGCCGCCGAGCGGCAGCAACAGTTGAAAGATAAGCGCCGAGATGAGATTGGACAGGAACGCCATGCGCCACAAACCCACGCCGAAGTCGGAGCAACGCTTCACGAGAAGAGCGCCGGCCACGTAAAGCAGCGAGGCCAGGAACGGCAGCAGAATGGAGAGAGCCTGGTTCAAGGCGGATGGAAACGGAACCGATCCGTCATTCGGTGCTTTTGTCGCTTCCCGCGCCGTGCGCCGCGACCGGTCCGGGGTTGGCTGCCGACGCTTCGGCGCGTTTAGTCCAGACTCGAACCGGTTTTGTGTCCCGGCACGGGAGGAGAATCGCCCGCATCGGCAAGGTTTCCAGGTTTTCTCAAAGGCTCCACCCGGAGCGGTAAGATGAACGAAGGTGAGTGTTGGCGGCGTCGTTGTTGGTGAACCGCACCGCCTTGTTATCCCATCGGAGTGTTTGACCGGGGAAACGAATGGCGATGAGGCCTAGCAGCGCCACCTGTGTCAGTGGTCCGCCGTAATCAAGGTTTGACCCCGCCGGTCGGCCGGCGCGGATTGCTTCGATCCAGTCCCAGGCGTGTCCCTTGACGCGCGGAATTTTTTCCGCCGGGGCACTCTTGCCCGAGTATTGGTCCATGAGATTTTCTGGAAGCAGATGGCAGTTGGCCGCGCCGTGCGACCCGTGGACGATCATCCCCTTGTCGCCAAAGAGAATCCCCCCAGTGCCGGGAACCTTCTCGTCGCCCGGAAAATCCTGGGGTCTGGGAATCGGCGTGTTTCCGTCGTGCCAGACAACTTTGACCGGGCCGCGCGTGTTTCGCGCTGGAAACTCGAAAGTGATCCTTGTACCCGGCGGATAAGTCAGCGCATGTTTCACCGGATCATAGTCGGTCACCTCCGCCAGCACGGTGGAGGGCGCGTCCAGTTCCAGCGCCCAATACGCCGGATCGAGCACGTGACAGATCCAATCACCAATCACGCCGCCGCCAAACGGCATCCAGCCGCGCCAGTTCCAGGGAACCCACAGCGGGGAGTAGGGGCGGAAGGGCACCGGCCCGATCCAGAGATCATAGTCGAGCCCCTGCGGCACGTCGTGATGTTCATCCACCCCGGCCAGGTTGGGGATCTGGCAATACACATTCTTGAAAGCGTCGCACCCGACATGAACGGTGTGAACCCGGCCGACGGCGCCGGCCCAGACCCACTCGCAGAGCCGCCGAATCGTGTCGCTGGAGTGGCCTTGATTGCCAAGCTGGGTCACGACCTTGTACTGATGCGCCGCGGCCATGAGCTTTCGCACCTCATCCACCGAGTGAGCCAGCGGTTTTTCGCAATAGACGTTTTTGCCGTGTCTCATCGCCTCCATGGCGATGACGGCGTGCGTGTGATCCGGCGTGCCGATGACGACGGCGTCGATTTCCTTCCCCATCTTGTCGAGCATCACGCGATAGTCCTTGAACTGTCTGGCACGCGGGTATTTGGCGAACTCCTTTGCCGCGTACTTCTCATCAACGTCGCACAACGCGACAAAGTTATGGCCCAGACCCGCCACCTCATCGATATCCGCTCCGCCGCGGCTTCCGATGCCGATGCCCGCCACGTTAAGTTTCGCGTTGGGAGAAAGCCGTTCCGCGCCGAGCGCCAAACTTCCGGGAAGAATGTTGAACAACGCCACGCCCGCGCCGGCGCGGTGCAGAAACTGCCTCCGATTTATTTTGAGGGATCGATATTTTTTCATAATCCAGGGTGAATCGTATTCCTATTCTCCACGATTGTGCCGGATTGCTCAATACTTCCTTAACTCGCGCTTTCGCGGCCCGATCAACTCCCGTTTTTGAACAGACACAATCCGGTCGAAAGGCCGCTGCTCTCCATCGATGCCCGTTTCCATACAAACCCGAGGTGCCCCCGCTCTCACGGGTTTTATCACCTGAAGCGCGGATCATCGCTTCTCCGTTGCGCCCGGGCAGGCCGGATCCGTCCGCGATTCATGCTCCGCTCACTTCGGAGCGAGCTGGAACTGATGTCGCCCGGGCTGCGCGGCATCGCGCTGTTTTTTCACCTCGGCGGCTTCCTCTTCGTCCAACGCCGTCATCAGGTTCCTGGCGGCCTCCTGCACCCTGGGACTTTTGTTTTCGGCAAACGGGACCTGGATCTGTCGCCAGCGCTGGAAATGAGTGTTGTTGTGTTGCAAGGTCAACTTGTGCACCTGCGCCGCCTGTTTCGCCATCGGCGTGGGGAGGGTGGCGAGATTGATTCCCTCGGCCAGTTGCGCCTTCGTGAACTCACCCACGTCCTCGCCATCGATCCTGAGGGTGTAGCTGTCGGCGCTCAGCCCGGTCACCTTGAGCGTTTGCTGGTCCAACGCCTGAAGGAAGTCCGACGAATTCACGGCGAGGGCGACAATGGGATCGCTCAAATCAACGGGCATCGGCAGGGCCTCATCGAGTTGCGCCCAGGAGATCCCTTCGCCGGCTTTCAATTCGGAGATTCTGGTCTTTTTGGCTTCAACAACCTTTTTTGCGCCCGCATTTATTTCCACGGCGGAGACCAGCGCCGGAGCATTCCATGATTTCAACAGTTCCTCGGCCATGAGCAGGTGGCCGCCGGGACCGGGATGGACACGATCGGGGATGATTTTCTTGGCCAGCTCGACGTCGGTCGCCTTCGCCTTTTCGAGCGCGGCAACAACGGGTCCGTTTAAATCCGCCACACCCAGTTTTTCCCGTTCCGCCAGCTCTTTGACGAACTGGCTGTAACGCACCAGTACCGCGTTGTAACCGCCTTCGAATCGCGGCGGCTGCGTCACGTCATCAAACGGCGACGGCTCGATCACGGTGATGCGAATGTCCGGCAGTTCCTTTTTCACCGAATCAATGATGTGCTGGTAGCCCCTGGAGTAGGTCTCGAAGATTTTTTCATCGAACGCCCGGTAGGAACCGTCGTTCATGCCCAGCATGATCGTCATCACCGTGGGTTTGTAGGCAAAGACGTCGCGCTGCAATCGCACATCGATCGGCCCGCCGCCGCCGCCCGTCACGCGGTCGCCACCCCAACCGGAATGGACAAAACTGACACGCAGTTTCGGAAAACGCGTGACGACGTAGGTCTCGGTGAAGGTCGTGTACAGGCGCTGGTCCGTGATGCTGTCGCCGTAGAATACGACGCGGTCACCGTCCCGAAGGGCAAAGTTTTGCGCGCGGACCTGCAGCGCCGCGAATGCGATGACACAGAGTGTGCGGAGTAAAGAGGCGGATTTCATGCCGGAAGATTAAATGGGTTTGGCCCTCGAGTGCAACCCGGTTTACGTCCTTTCCGGCGGAACGCCCGAATTATGACGGTCCACCCCGGACGGCCAGAAACCGGCCGGATTATCAGATACCTGAAAGCGCGGAACAACGGACGCGATGAACAACGGGCCGGGCAGCGCGAGTCACCGCTTTCGTCCACGAGGTTTGAGGTGACTCCTTCGTTCCTTGTGTTTGCCTCCGTCGGTCTTATGCTCCTGCCGAATGAAAACGACAGCGACCCGGGCGAAGATTCTTCTGACGATTTTCATTCTGCTGGCGTTCATCCGGATTTGTCCGGCCCAGCCTGCTGAGATCATTCTGCTGCGCCACGCGGAAAAGCCGCAGGACGAATCCAACGTTCGTCTTTCCGCGACCGGCAAGGAACGCGCCCGCGCGCTGGTCAGATTCTTCGCCACCACGCCGGAACTGGGCACAAACGGTCCACCCGTGGCGTTGTTCGCCGCGCGGCCGGTGTCTCGCAAGCATAGCAACCGTCCCGTCGAAACCCTGCAGCCGCTGGCAAAGCGTTTGAAACTGCGGGTCCAGACCCCTTACACCGCCAAGGAGCACGCTGCGTTGGCGAAAAAGATCCTTCACGATCCCGTTTATGACGGGAAAACGGTCGTCATCTGCTGGGTGCATGATTACCTGCCGGAACTGGCGGGAAGCTTGGGTGTGAAGCCCCGACCGGCCCCATGGAAAAGCAGCGTCTTCGACCGGGTGTGGGTTATCACATACCAGGGGAAGGAAGCATCGCTCGTCAGCCTGCCTCAAAACCTGTTGCCCGGTGATTCCCGACGCTAACGCGGTTGCCGGTCGGCTACCGCACCAGCCGGAGCGAATCTGCATCGAACCAGACTTCTCCCCGCGATGCGCGCAGTTCGCAGATGAGTTCAACGGAATTCAGCGGCGGAGGAACATCAAATTCAAACGCGAGCTTCGTCCACGCGGCATCGCCCACCAGTTTGTCAGCAGCAGGACGGTTCGACCCGGAGATGCGCAATCCGGCGCCGGCGCCTTTTTCATCGCCGTTCAACGGTGCGATACCCGCTCCCCGGGCCAGCCCTTCAAAACGGTAATGCCCGCCTTCCAGCGTCACCCGGGCGCGCCAGGAAGCCGTGCAGTTGTCAGTCGCCGTAATGTGCAGCAGTGATTTTCCCTTGTCTGTCGGGCGGTCAAGTTTCCCGGTGGTCGGCTCGTTCTGTTCGTGCCAGCTCTTCAGGCGGGCCGCGCCGGCGGTGAATTTCAAAGGCTCCGGTTCGGCGTCGAGTTGTCGCCGGACCCCCGCCCAGCGTTGCACGATTCGATCACGCACCACCTTCACCGCTTCATCGTATTCCTTTGCCGCGTTCGGGCCGATCTCAGCCAACACGGGCCGGTTCCGGGTGTGCAGTTGGTCCACGAGATTGGTCAGCACCTCCAGCCGGTAAACCTCGTCGAACAACGCGGCCAGTCGCTCGCGATAAAGCCGGTTGCCTTCGGGCGTTTGAACCAGGGCATTGGCCACCAGGCCGCCAAAGCCGGGATGGATCGGACCATTGGCCTCCCAGAACATCTGGTCCATTCCGTGCGGAATAAAAACCATCCTGTCGTCCACCGGGTCATGGTAAACCCGGTAATTGTTCCGGTTCATCGGGTAACCGTCCCAGTCCCAAACAAGCACGTCCATCGCCATGAAGGACGTGAACCGGTCCACATCAAGCGTCCGGTTGAGCCGCTCCCAGCGTTTGGCCGGATTCCGTTCCTGGGCCGCGGCCACGAGCGCTTTTAAATCCGACTGATCCTTGCTGGCGTCGCCCGATTCCTTGTCGAGCT
Source organism: Candidatus Angelobacter sp. (assembly GCA_035607015.1). Lineage (NCBI taxonomy): Bacteria > Pseudomonadati > Acidobacteriota > Terriglobia > Candidatus Angelobacter > Candidatus Angelobacter sp. The sequence continues at coordinate 5,599 of DATNDF010000180.1, forward strand.
TCTCGGTCACGTCCTTCACGAAGCCGCCGTCATACAGATTGCCCCGGGGGTTCTTGAAATAACGGCGGAGGAAGTCCGGCGTGGAGCCTTCGACCAGGACGTAGAAGCCGAAGTCGCGGTCGTTCAACCAGACGCGCGCATTGGTGACGCGCGCCGCCGGGACGCCGGCCGCATGGAACATCGCGCCGCAGATGTATTCCGTGCTGTAGCTGGGGTCCTGGACCGAGTTGTTGAGATAAATCTTGCGTAAACCATGGAACCGCTGCGAAGCCGTGAACTTGCCAAAACTCAGGGTTAGCGCCGGTTTGTCATCGACCTGACGAAAGCTGCCCGCCGCACCTTTGAGATGGACCGCCACATTCGTGAAAACCCGGTCCCCCTCGCGCACGGTCGCGGCGACAAACTTCCGTGGGTCCTTGCGCAGCGACTCAAGTCCGGCT
>DATNDF010000181.1 GCA_035607015.1 Candidatus Angelobacter sp.
CGGGAAACCAACCGGAAGCCCGTTGGTCGTCACCAATCCGTCCAGCAGAAACCTTTCCCACGTTCCTGGCTTGCCTTTGATTATTTGAGAATGGAACCGCGCATCCATGCTCAGTGTCGTCAAATAGAGCGCGCGAATTGGCTTTCGCGAATCGTTGATCGAAAAAAAATCGTCGCGTCTCTGATCGTCTCGTACGCTCAGAGTCGTCCAGACGCTCTGCCGCCTGCCGTACCATGCCATCGCCCATGGCATGTCGCTCATCACCAGCTCCTTTTCCTCCATCCAGCGACCGAATTGCTGGATCCAGGGGGGGGAATACGGCGGGAAGGCGAGCGGAAACTCGCGCGGGGGCAAAAGAGTGAGTATCAACGGACTGCTGACCAGCACCACAACGACTCCGGTCACGACATGCCGCAGTTGCGGGAATGGCAGGTTCAACTGGTCCAGTAGCATTGAATACATTCCCGCGCCGTAAATGAACACCAGCGGAGCCAGCAGAACCAGCAGGTTCTCCGAATTGATTTCGGACGACGCTTCCGACAAATGCGTTTTCCCCATCGCCTGCGCGACCGTCACCACAACCAAGGATAAGACCAGAAAAATTCTCACCCGGCCGAGCGCCTTGCTTACGAACGGAACCAGCAGTCCGACCAGGAAAAACGCGCTGATCCAGTTTCCGCCCAGCTTCGGCAACTCGTCCTGGAGGATTCCGCTGGTGTTCACTGCAAGCTTGCGAAAGAAATCGTTGAAAGCGACGATGCCGAAATCCGGTTTCAGCGACCGTTCCAGTTGGTCGGAGGGAAACGCCGCGGTGCCTTCCACAGCGGCGTATCCGGCGGTCCCAAACAACGTCCCCGACCAGGCATGGTTGCGGGCTAGCCACGGCGCGAGAACCGCAACGAAGGCGGCAAAGACCACCAGGCAGAGGACAACACGACGCCGGCTCAGGTAAAGCGCGACAAAGGCCAGCACCGGCAATATCAACCAGCCAAATGAATATCGGGTCAATGCGCCAAGACCAAGCAGCCCTCCAACGACCAGGGCAATCGCGGCAAACCATGCGCCACCTCGCTGCGAGTTACGCGACGCTTCCTCCATGAATACCAAACACCATACGACGCTTAGAAAGATCACCATAAGCAGCACAGTGGAGAGTCCTGAGACGCTGAACCTCCAGAACAAGTCCGAACCGGCGATCATCACGGCCGAGATCCAGGCTACCGACGTGTCAAACAACCGGCGTGCCAGCCGAAAGACCAGGAAAATCACGACAAGGAACAGCGCCTCGTTGAAAAAAGAAATCAACTCTTCGGGCTGGTAACGGAATAGCATCAAGCCGCGAGCAACGTCGCGATCGGTGATTTGGTAATCAAACGGCAGCACTTTCATGAGCCCCGCCAGTATCAGGGGATACAGAGGCGGATTGGCGAGATCTGGATGGCCCGACTTCAAAAGCGCAAAGTCATTTGTCCGCCGGCCGAGCTGCATTTGGCGTGACTCGACGAGGCTGATGCTGAGAGGGCGGACGAACAGCGTCGTGTAACCCCGTCCTTCAGCAATGTTACGGGCCAACTGCGCGGTATCCATCGCCTCGGTTGTGGAAAAATTCCGATACTCACGCACATCGTAAATGGTCGCGAGCGCGAGCAACACCAGAATGGCCGCGAATGTCCGGACGTGGCGCGTTCCTTCACCCACCTCAAATTTGTGGATCAGTTCCTGTAAGCGAATCATGTGACCGGTTCCGCCGGGAAGTTCTTATCGCCCCCGCCTGCGCCTGCCTTCGCGGGGCGTTTCAAAATTCCTCCAGATGATAAGTGTGAAGTTTCCGGTGCAGCGTCCGCCGGCTGATACCTATCTTCTTCGCCGCCAGAGTCCGGTTTCCATTCGATTCTTTCAACGCCCGGATGATGAGTTGTTTTTCAGCCTCCTGCACCGTCAGATTGTTTTGCGCGAGGAGTTGGTTTCCGGCGGTGGGCGGTGGGCCGCCGCCACTTCGCACTTCTGCCGGCAGATCGCGCAATACGATTCTTTCACCCCGACAAAGCACAACGGCATGTTCAATGGCAGTGCGGAGCTCCCGGACATTGCCGGGCCAGCGGTGTCTCATCAACGCTTCGAGTGCTTCATTACTGAAATCGTTCACTTTTTTGTCGTTTTCCCTTGCGAACTCCCGCAGAAAAACCTGCGCGAGCAGCGGGATGTCACCCGTCCGCTCACGCAGCGGCGGCAGACAGATTTCCACGACTTTCAGCCGGAAGTAGAGATCATCGCGGAATGCCCCGGACCGAACCAGTTCCTCCAGATTTTTGTTCGTCGCGGCAACCAGCCGCACGTCTGAGGTCAGAGTTTTATTGGAACCCACGCGCTCAAAGGTTCGCTCGCCGAGAAATCGCAGCAGCTTGATCTGGATCGTTGCGTCGATCTCCCCGATTTCATCGAGAAACAACGTCCCGCCCTGAGCCTGCTCGACCCGCCCGATGCGCCGTTCGTGCGCGCCGGTAAAGGCTCCTTTTTCGTGCCCAAACAATTCGCTCTCGATCAACTCTCTCGGCAGGCCCGCACAATGCACCGCCACGAGCGGCTGCCGCACACGCGGGCTTAACTGATGGATCGCGCGGGCAATGAGTTCCTTGCCCGTACCGCTTTCGCCAGTGATGAGCACGTTGGACTTTGCTGGCGCGACCTGCCGCACCGTCTCCAGCACCTCCCGCATTGCGGCCGACTCTCCGGTGATGTTTTCCAGCCCGTATTTCTGGTCGAGTTGCTGCCGGAGCGACTCGTTCTCAATCTCGAGCGATTGACGCCGTAACGCTCTGGCAATCCTCATCTCGAGCTCGTCGATTTGCATCCGGCCTTTGGCAATATAGTCGTCCGCGCCCCGCTTCATCGCTTCCACAGCCACGTCCTCCGAACCGTAGGCGGTCATCAGAATACAGATGGGCGCTTTGGAAAGAGACTTGGCCCGGGAGATCAACTTCATTCCATCCTCTCCCGGCAGACGGAGATCTGTAAGCAAAACATCGAACGCCTCCTTCTCGATAAGATTCAGCGCCGCGGCCGCGTCCTCGGCCAGGTAAACGTCGTAACGGTCTTCCAACGCGGCCCGCAACCCGTCGCGCGTCGGCTTTTCGTCGTCCACAATGAGCAACGTCGGTTTAATCATGCAATGGCGCGTTCAGCAATCGCGGCTGTGGTTCGTGTAGCGGCAGCCAGATGCGGAACATCGTTCCCTGCCCAACGTGGCTCTCCAGTTTGATCAGTCCGCCGTGTTCCCTTACGATCCGCTGCACGATCATCAGTCCCAGGCCGGATCCCCGTTTTTTGGTTGTGAAAAACGGCTCGAAAATTCGGTTTAACTGATCCGGTGGGATGCCGCATCCGGTGTCGGCGACGCTGACCGAGACGCCGTCGGCACCCGAACCGGTTTGCACCGACAGCATCCCGCCGCGGGTCATCGCCTGCATCGCATTTTTCATCAGGTTGACCAGCGCCTGTTTGATTTGCGCGGGGTCGAGCGGGGCGTTGGGCAACTGCGGCGCAAGTTTTTCATCGATCGCGAGACCGCGGTTTTCGATCTCGGGCCGGAGCAACTCCACGGTTTCCCGGACAATTTCGTTCAACGAGGCGGATTTCTTTTGAGGCGGAGTGGGCCGGATGGCCTGGAGAAACTGCGTGACGATATAGTCGAGCCGCGCGATTTCCCCCTTCGCCACGCCCAGATAGTTCTCAAGTTTAAGCGTGATTTCTTTGGTTTCGTTCCCTCTCTGCACGATCTGCGGGCGGGGCCGTTTCGCGGAAAAGCCCCCACCGGGCGGTTCATCCGCCGCGCGTTTGAGTTTTTCCAGTTCCCTCTCCATCAACTGCAAATGAATGTGCAACGCGTTGAGCGGATTGCCGATCTCATGCGCCACACTCGCGGCCAGCAGCGTCAACGCCTGAACCCGTTCGCTTTCGACGGCTTCGAAGGTCTTTTGCCGCGCCTCGGTCGCATCGTGCAGAATCAGCGCGACGCCGGCACTTCCGGCCGCCTCACCGCCCAGGGGAGCGACATAAAGCCTTAAAAAGCGTTGTCGCGGATAGTTCACCTCGAATTCCTGCCGGACAACCTGCTTCCCACCAGCCCGGTCTCGGACGGACAATTCCTTCCAGTTCAGGTCCGGAAGGTACCTCGTGACCGGGTGGCCCTCCGCCTCTTCCCGCTTTAATCCGAGCAGGTTCGTCACGGCTTGATTAAAATAGAGCACCCGGCCCTGTCCGTCCGTCACCAGCACGCCGTCTTCTATCGTATTGAAGAGTGTCTCCAGGAAGCTTCGTTCGTGAGCCAGCCGTTGAACGACGGTCTGAAGCCCTTCGGGGTCCAGCCGGCCGATGCGCCCGAGCACCTTGTCGAGGAAACTGGATTTCGTAGCCGCCATCAGAACCACTTCCTTCTTTTGAAATACCAATACGTGGCCGCCGTCGCGGTCACCGTCACCGCCGTGGCCAGCTCATATCCGTAACGGACCTCGAGTTCGGGCATGCCTTTAAAATTCATCCCGTACCAAGTGCCGATCATCATCAAGGGTGTCGTTATCACGGTGATCATCGTCAACAGCTTGACAACTTCGCCGGTTTGATTCGACGACATGTTCAAGTAAACCTGCAGGAGCCCCGTCAAAGAATCCGTGTAGGCCTGGGCCAGTTCCGAAATGTGGAACAACGCGTCATAAACGTCCCGGTAGTACGGCACCAGATGGGCGCGAATCAGCTTGAATTCGCCGCGGGCAAACCGCGCCAGCACCTCGCGTTGCGGCCCGATGATTTGTCGCAAATGCAGCACCTCCTTTTTGACCTGCAGGATTTTGTTCAGTGTTCCCCGTGTGGGATTCTGCAAGGCCTCCTGTTCCAGCTCGCCGATCTCAAGTGACAACTCGTCGAGGGCCGGCTTGTAGTTTTCAACAATCGAGTCGAGCAGCGTATGCGCCACCCGGTCCGGCGCGCGAGCGATATGCACCGTGCTTTTCAGACAACGG
>DATNDF010000182.1 GCA_035607015.1 Candidatus Angelobacter sp.
GATCGCCGGCCCATTTGTTGCGCGTCGAAAGATTCTCGAGCAGAAGGTGGCCGTAGTCCGGGTCCACGTAATCGCCCTGCATGTCGATGTCGAAGCCGTCCACTTGCAGCAGGATGTCACGCGGCTTGAGCACCGGTTGAGTGCCCGGCTTCGCTGGGACGTCAATCACCACAACGCCGCGCCTTTCCCCTTCGAGCCCGAGGTAATCCAGGGTCTCCGGGTTTTCGGCGGGCTGCCAGGTGAAATCAAAATAGCCGAGGCCGGGATACCGGCCCTTTTTTCGCGCGGCAATGATCGAACGAACAAACGGCGAAGGGAGCACCTGCAACTGGTTTCCCGACTGGCCGAACACGAGACCGATCACTTTGTTTCCGATGATGGCAGGCTCCGACCAGCCGACGCCGTCGATTTCCGAGTTCAGCTCAAGCTGCACGTGCACGGCGTCGCTCATGTTGGCGCGGCTGACGGTGAAACGGTTGAACTCGGCCTTGCGCACTTCAAGATTTCCCGCACGCCAACGGAGAATCTGGATGTCCCCGTCCTTCTTCACCGGGTCGGCCAGCGTGACGGGCTTGAGTCCGCTCCAGAACCGGTCCTCCGCGCTGGTAATGACGGCCAGGTTGGCCGGATAGTCCGCCCACTTGACTTCGGCATTCCACCACTGGCCGCGCCCGCCCTTCTGCACGCGGACAAGCGTTCGGCCATCAAGGCTGTCGGCGGTGGTGAGAATTTCGCGCGGTCCGACAAGCAGACCGGTTTTGACGACGGTCTGAACGCGTTTGGTCCAGGGTTGAAAATAATCGTACTGCTTGCGATTGATTTCGACGCTGACGAGCGAGCGCTCCCAGTCGCCAGTGGCTTTCCTGGCGGGCTCGCCGCCGCGACCTGCAACGGTCGCGACCAACAGAAAAAACGAGAAACCCTTGGCGCCGGGAGAGTTCATAGCCGGCGGTCACGGGGGACGCTGTAGGTTTTCAGGATTTCCGCCTGCGCGGTTTCGGCGGCGGCGCGGTTCAGCGTTTCGAACGCGTGATTGGGAACGTATTCGATGACGTGATGCGTGTTCGTTGCGGATTCAAAGGCGCGCACTACATCTTCGAGCCGGTTGATACGCACGCCGTTGATTTTGTCCACCAGCGCGTGATGGGAGATCTTAAAATTCGCGTTGACCGGATGCGCCAGCGTTGAAGCGAGCACCACGGGCTCGAGCCGCGCGCTGTCCGGCGTCTCGTTGCGCCGGTAGTATAACTCGTAAATCAACTCGGCATTGGCCGAATCGCGCCAGCCCTGTCCGAGGGTCTTCATGTAATCAAGGCTTAGCGGAGTGAACACGAGTCCGGCATAGACAAAATAACGCGGGAGCACGTCGTATTGATTCCCCACGGATCGGTCGCCTTCATAGACGTTCATTGGCAGCGAAATTTCGGTCTCCTTTCCCTGCCGCCAGATTCTCAGTGGCAGACTCTCCCCGCGCTGGGCGGTTTGAAACGCCGCCGACGCGGAAACGCGGTTCCCTTCGTACAACACGGTTCCATCGCTGGCGACGTCGTACTTGCCCACGCGCATCAGCACGTCGTCCGGCTGGATCAATTTCTCCGTCGTCGCGATCGGCAGCAGGCTGTCCACGCGCGCTCCTGCGTCGTTGTCCGGAAGTTTCAAGTACCGGCGGTACGCGGGATTCTGCAGCGGCACCACACGGATGCCGGCCATGGGAAAACCGCCATAGCGGCCGTCTTCGATGTCCCTAAGAAAGTGCTGAATGACGGGCGGCGGGATGAAGAAGCCGGTGTTCTCGAGGCCGGGCATTCCCTGGAACGCGACGCCGACGACGAGATCGTCCTGCAAGACCGGGCCGCCGCTGTTTCCTGGATTGATCGCGGCATCTGTCTGAACGGTGAGGAACGCGCGATTGCTGCTGTGGGCGTAGTTTTGCAACTCGATCCGCGACACCACCCCGCGTGTGTAGGAAATCTGTTCGCCTCCGGCCGGGTAACCGCAGGTTACGACGGACGAGCGGACCGGGGGCAGATCACCGAACCTGAGGGGTTCAAGACCGCTGAAGAAGCCTTCGTCCTCGACCTCGAGCAGGGCGAGGTCGCAGTCGTGCGCGACAAATTTCACGTGCGCGAGGTAGGGACGGGGATCCTGGTAGCGGTGCACCAGTATCTGTCGGGCCCAGCTCACCACGTGGGCGTTGGTCATGATGCGTTTGCCCTTGATAAAGAAACCCGAGCCGCTGCTGCGACGGACGGGATCAAACCGCCAGGGCGCATCCCAATCCGGCTGCTGGCTGAAGGTCATGATCTGGACGACGGACCGTTCGGGTTCGGCGCCCTGAACCTTTGCCGCGAAAACTGCCACCAGGAAGACGCAGAAGAGCTTCTTTGGCACGCGGCGAAAATGCGGAGCCGATGTGGAATGGTCAAGCAATTACGAAATCGACGGTGGGAAAAGACTGCCCGAACCCCCGCTCGTCCGAAACACTTGACGACTTGACGGAACGATGGCTGGTTCAGATTGAACCGCAATTCGCATAAGACTTGTTATGACGAGTCCTGCCATAGGCTTCGGTGACCTGATGGTGTTTATTGCCGTATTGATTCTAGTGGCCGCTTTTCTGATGGTTGTTCACTCCTTCATCCGGCGCGTTGAATCCCAATCAGACCTCGATGGGAACAAACAGGACGGCGACACATCCTCAAAGGAGGTTTCGCCTTCCTCGCCTTCCAAGTAAACCTGAAGCGGCCCTAATCGGCTTCCACTCGCCGCTTTAATTCCTCCAGCGAGAAATCCGCGGCCTGGCAGTGCGCGATGATGCGCTGCTCGCGTCGGGCCACGTTCTCCGCAGCCTCCGGAATCTGGCGCGCGATATTCGCCGGGACGATCAACACACCATGTTGGTCCGCATGAATCAGATCGCCGGAGCAAACGGTCATTCCACCGACTTCGACTGGCGATCCGAAATCGACCAGATGCACCCAGGCGTGGGAGACACAAACGCTCCGGGCAAAATACTGGAAGCCCAGCGCATGAACTTCGTCGAGGTCGCGCACATGGCCGTTGGTGATGACGCCAACACAGCCCAGACGCCGGTGTATATTGGTCTGGACCTCTCCAAAATAGGCGCCGACACCCGGCGGTTCATCGAGGTCCTGCATCACGACGACGCGCGGCTCCGGGAATTCCAGGATGCGCTTCCAGAAATCGTGGCGTGACGCGGGTTGTACCCCCGGTTCTCTGGCGGCAAATCGCGCGGTCACGGCATAACCGACCATCACCCCGAACTCCGGAAACAGGCTCCGTATCTCAGGTGACATAAAACCCCGGTTGCGCGGACGTACGTCAAACAGCTCAATGGCGTTTGAAACCGTCGGTGTGCTCAGTTTCCGCAACGCGTTGAGTTCGTCAGGCGAAAGCTTCATCATCGTCGGGCCGGTCGCGTGCCTATCCGAACCAAAGCTTGATTTCGCGCCGGGCGGAGCCTGGCGAGTCGGCCGCATGAACGAGGTTGTATAATCCCCTATCCTGGGAATCGGCAAATTTGATCGTGTCCGAACTGAAATCACCGCGGACCGTTCCCGGTGGCGCCGCCGCCGGTTCCGTCGAGCCGATCAACGTCCGCACCTTCGCGATGGCGTTCACACCGCAGAGGACAAGAGCGAGGACGTTTTTTCGGGCCAGATAACGGGTGTTCCGGTCGAATGCACGGGGGTTTTTAGATTTCAGATCGGCATAGTGCTTTTCAACCATCAAAAGAGAAGGCGTGGCCAGACGCGCGTTGCCAATCCTCAAGCCTGCGGATTCGAACCGACGGATGACTTCCCCGGCCAGGCCGCGCTCCAGCGCATCAGGTTTAATAAGCACCAAGGTTTCTTGAACGTGGTTCATGGTCTTCGTCCCGGCCGGATTGTAAATTTGATTGCCTCGATTGTAGGACGGCAGCCTCGCTGCGCAAGCTTTCGTATGATCAGCTTGAGTTTCCGCGCCATTCATGCAGACTGCCGCCGCGGCAATCGCCTGCGTGATTCCGGGAAAAGCCTTCGACGAATGAAGCCAACCAGGACCGGATCCATGTTCATGCGGAGACTTTCGGGATTGGCAGTCTCACTGATGGTTTTTTACCTGTTGCTTCTCATTCCCGACCCCGACCCTGTCCTGCCCGCGGGCACAAACCAGACGCCGTTCGCGTGGAACCGGGACGCCTACTGGGCGTCGCTCGAAACGCAATTCAAGGACGCACGCGCCGTCGGGTGCGACAGCCTTGCCGGAGGAATCGACTCGGCACTTTTGAAAGCAATCCGTTTGATCGATGAAATCAGCGCGGAACGACGTGCTCCCGACGACCCAAAATTCGGCCTGCTCGAAACGAACCTGCTCCAGCTGGCGCCGATGATTGGTGCCTGCTCGAAACGACTGCCCGACTTTGCCCGCCTTTTCAACCGGGTGCGTGTTGCCGTAAAGAATCAGTCGAAGCATTGGGACATGAATTCGGTCGAAGCCCGGCAGACGACGTATCGCCTCATTTACGGCGGGCGGGCCGCGCTTGAAGAATTGATGTTACAAGCGCCGGACAAGGCCTGGCCGCCGATCGTCGATGGCGGGGATGAACCATCGCAAACCCCTTCCGTCGAGATTCTAGGGGTAGCCCTTCACAGTGGAGACATCCTTGTCTCGCGTGGCGGCGCGCCGACGTCCGCCTTGATCGCCCGGGGCAACGATTTTCCCGGGAATTTTTCGCACGTCGCGCTTGTTCACGCGGACGAAAAGAGCCGTGGCCTTTCAGTCATCGAAGCACACATCGAACGAGGCGTGGTGGTTTCCTCGCTTGCAGACTATCTGGCCGACAAAAAGCTGCGCGTCATGGCGCTGCGCCTGCGGGCCGATCTGCCCTTGCTGTTGTCCGACCCGCAGTTGCCGCACAAGGTCGCTTCGTGGGCGCTTCAGGAAGCAAAGAGCCGCCATATTCCTTATGATTTTGAAATGAATTACCACGACCACGCGAAACAATTCTGCTCGGAAGTCGCTTCGGCGGCTTACGAACGGGTGGGAATCCGGCTCTGGATGGGGATTTCACACCTGTCGTCGCGGGGGATAACAACGTGGCTCTCTGCTTTCGGTGCGAAATTTTTTGAAACTCAGGAACCTTCGGATCTGGAGTACGACCCGCAGCTCTCCGTCGTTGCTGAATGGCGCGACCCCGGCGTGCTGTTTCAGGACCACGCCGACAACGCAGTGATCGACGTGATGCTTGAGGGTGCCGATGCCGGGGAACAACTGGGTTACCCGCGGCTCATGCTCCCGTTCGCGCGGTTGGCAAAAGGATACAGCCTTGCGATGAACGTGTTTGGGCGGGCAGGTCTCATCCCCGAAGGCATGAGCGCCACTGCTGCGGTGAGGCACAAGGCATTTTCGAGAAGGCACGCCGCAATCAAGGCGCGCCTGCTCGTGCTGGCCGATGGATTCAAGAGGCGGAATGGCTACGCAGCTCCCTATTGGGAGTTGGTCAAACTGGCGAGAAAGGCGAAAAATGAAACGAAGTCTTGATACGGTCAGGGACGTCCGCCGTGAACCGGCGCGATCCGGCGGCGGAGAAGCATTTGCCCGCTGGTGGTAAACCGGCGACTCAATATTCATCGGGCGAGCTTCCGCCTTTCCATGCTTGCTATCGCGCGCGATCTTTTCAAATCTCTTCCCCACGCAGCATGGCCAAAAAAGCGCTGATCACCGGGATTACCGGCCAGGATGGATCCTACCTGGCCGAGTTGCTATTGTCCAAGGGCTACGAGGTTCACGGTATCATCCGGCGGGCGAGCACGTTTAACACAGGGCGGCTGGATCCGATTTACGCCGACCCCCATGCCAGCCAGTCCCGCCTGTTTCTGCATTACGGCGATCTGAGCGACGCAAGTGCGCTGGCGCGGTTGATCGGCAAAATCCAACCGGACGAGGTTTACAACCTGGCCGCTCAAAGCCATGTGCGGGTGAGTTTCGACAGCCCTGAATACACGACTGACATTACCGCCACGGGCGCAGTACGACTGCTGGAGGCTATTCGAGAGACGGGTATCAAGCCGCGGTTTTATCAAGCTTCGTCCAGCGAAATGTTCGGGAAAGTGCGCGAGATTCCACAGACGGAGAAAACGCCCTTTTACCCGCGCAGCCCCTATGGATGCGCGAAAGTGTATGCCTATTGGATCACTGTCAATTACCGGGAATCCTACGGGTTGCACGCCAGCAATGGGATTTTGTTTAATCACGAATCGCCGCGGCGCGGCGAAACTTTCGTCACGCGCAAGATTACCCGGGCAGTCGCCCACATCCAGGCGGGTTTGCAGACCAGGCTTTATCTCGGCAACCTCGACGCGAAGCGCGATTGGGGCTACGCAAAGGAATATGTCGAAGCCATGTGGTTGATGCTCCAGCAGGACCAATCGGATGATTACGTCATTGCCACCAACGAGACGCATTCAATACGAGATTTTCTGGATGCCGCTTTCGGCCACGCGAGCCTGGACTGGAGGAAGCACGTGGAAATCGACCCGCGCTATTATCGGCCTGCGGAAGTGGAGGTATTGATCGGGGACTACAGCAAGGCGAAACGTAAATTGGGTTGGGAGCCGGCGACGAAATTTGCCGATCTGGTCCGGCTGATGGTGGACGCGGACATCAAGCTCCTCAAGGACCATCGAGAAGGCCGGATCAAGGTTGCGGGTTGATGGAACGCCTGCCGGTCGGCTTCCCGCAGGTCATTTTTGCGGCGGCAATTTGTTCAAGAAATCCTCGTAAGCCAGGCGAATCCCCGTTGCGAGGTCGATCTGAGGCTTCCAACCCATCGCGAACAGACGCGAACTGTCCATTAACTTTCGCGGGGTGCCATCGGGCCTGGATTTGTCCCATGCGATTTGACCACGGAACCCGACTATTTGCCTGATCAACCCGGCGAGTTCTCTAATGGTTACGTCATGGCCATAACCCACGTTGATGAACTGTTCCTCACTGTAGTTCTGCATGAGAAAAACACAGGCGCGGGCCAGGTCATCCACATAAAGAAACTCGCGCAGCGGTGAACCTGTGCCCCAACACGTGACCATCGAAGCCTTGGCAGCCTTTGCTTCGTGGAATTTTCGTATCAACGCGGGCAGGACATGCGAGGTTTCGAGGTCGAAGTTGTCGTTCGGCCCATAAAGGTTGGTGGGCATCGCACTGATGAAGTCACAGCCGAATTGTCGGCGATAAGCCTGGCACAATTTTATGCCCGCGATCTTGGCGATGGCGTACCATTGATTGGTGGGTTCCAACGACCCTGTCAGCAGGGAATCCTCTTTCAGCGGCTGTTCGGCCATCTTGGGATAAATGCAGGAGCTGCCGAGAAAAAGTAGTTTTTTCACCCCGGCCTTGTATGCGCCGTGGATCAGGTGGTTTTGAATCTGCAGATTCTCATAAAGAAAATTGACGGGCTCCGAATCGTTGGCTTTGATCCCTCCCACCTTTGCTGCGGCAACAAATATGTATTCCGGTTTCTCCATCAGGCAGAACTGCTCAACCGCCTCCGCGCGCAGAAGATCGAGTTCGGCGCGTGTTCTGCCGATTAGATTAGCGAAGCCCTGCCGTGCCAATTCCCGCCAGATCGCACTTCCGACCAAACCACGATGACCAGCCACGTAGATCCGCGATTCCGGCGTCATGATCATGCGCGAGACTGTGACGAATAAATCGCCCGCCTACAAGTTGGGTCTCCCGATAAAGTTTCAGGCCAATAATCGGACACAGATGACCAGTTTGAGGACACTCATTCTGATTCGCGAATCAACGAGTTCCGTAACACTCGCGATTCTGTAGAAATTGACCATGGTATCGACTGTGCTAGCCTATACGTGTTCGCACGGTTGCAGAGGGCAATAAGTGGACGAAAAATGTATTCATCATAACCCGCCTTCTGCGTCGTTCACG
>DATNDF010000183.1 GCA_035607015.1 Candidatus Angelobacter sp.
CAGGTTCGTGATGCTGCTGGCTGCGGTAAACGTGAAGTCGATCCCGTTGGTGAAACGCACACCGACCAGGTTCAATGCGCCCGCGCCGATGTTTTTCAGCTCGACGTACTCAAAGTCGTCCGAGGAGTTGGTGCTCGCTGCGGGTGGTGGCGTGGGGTGATACATGATTTCAGTGATGACCAGCGGCGGGGTTGCAGCCACGAATGTAGCGACAGTCTCGCCGGACCACGGACTCGACAACGGCGGGTTGTTCACGCCGGTGAGATTGAAATGGTTCAGGTCGTACGCACGAGCCGCCACTCGCGCGTTGGCATTCAACGTGACCGGCGAACCGTAAACCCGCGCGGTCGGCGCGATACCGCCGCCGGGCGAGCGTGGATCAACGCCGTTGGTCGTGTAGTAGATGGTTGCTCCAATTGGGCCGGTTACGGTTAGCGGGAAGCCGGGCGAAATCGGTCCACCGTTGGCGCTGAAAACCGGCTTGGCCAGAAAATTGGTATCAATGAAATTCACCCGGCTCGCGAGCCAGTTCTTCAACAGGTTGACCTCGGCCTGGTAACTGCCGCCGCGGGGCGTGACGCCCCACCGGGTCTGTTCGCGCGGCTGTTCCTGGCGAACGGTGTTGGCCAGGCTGTCGATCAGCGCGTTCATGTTGGTCAGGGAAAACTTGTCCACCCGTAAGTCCTGCCATCGGTCAATCCACTTCTGCCAGAAATCAATGTCGTTAAACATTTCTCCCCACCACGGGTAATTGAAGAAGTCAGTGCCGAGGTCCTGAGTTTGCGAGCGCCAGACGCGGGGATTGGAATCGCGGCCATCGGTCGAATCCAGCGCGCGGTCGAAGTCCCAGATCGGGCCGAAGAAAAGCTTTCCGTTGCGTTCCTTGTAAAAGTAGGCGCTCAGACGGAGGGCGTCCACGTTGAACGCCATCACGTTGAGGATGTGATGATCAATCCACGAACCCACGTCCACATACGCCGGATAGCCGGTGACGGGATCGTTGATGAACAATGCGTTGCCGAATTCATCCATGTAATTCTGAAGATACTGCTGTTGCGGCGCGCGCTGGGGCAGAGTGATGTCCTGTTCCTTCGGATCCACGTAGGCGATGGGCTGTCCTGCGGCAAAGAAACCGTTGTCGCCCGGATCCAGCCGGTCGATCTTCATCATGTAGCCGCCGGTGACTTCGGGGGGATTGACGTTCTCCGGTTCCAGTTTGTCGATGTCCACGCGGTTTTTTCCGGTTTTGATTTTTTCCTCGAGCACGTAAATGCCGTTGTAATTCGCAGACGACACCGCGCCGCCGGCCGTGTTGAGGTAAACCTCCACGAAACGAGCACGAGAGGCGTAGCGGCCGATTTGATTGCTGAGATCGAGAATGAACGGGTTGTGAATCAACACCGGTTCGAAATTATTCGGTGCATACAGGACCCAGTCGGATTCTTCGGGCAGGCCCAGCGGCGAGGCATTCTTGTCGTTGTTGAAGTCGTCCCAAAACTCGACGGCCCAGCTTTGCTTGGGATAACCGGCCGTGCTTGAACCGCGCACACGGAGCGCCGCGCGCGTGCTCAAGGTGGGGGCATTGGTCAGCGAGGTCCTGCCGTTCTCGGGTTCGTAAAACGACATGTTTGCAAATTTTGAGACGCTGGCCGAAATGCTGCCCGCCCCGAGGGTGTGAATGACGATGACCGGCAGGTTGGAGGTAAAGTTGATGACGTTGGCGTTGAGTAAAATGTAGCTCTCACTGTGCAAAGGGCCCGGCAACAGACCGGGTTCGAAGGATCGTGCCCGCACCTGAACGGTGTTGGTGATGCTAATGGGGCCGGCATAAAGAGAGGACGTGTCCGTCGGCACGGTGCCATCAAGCGTAAAATGAATTGCCGCGTTGGTCGAGGTTGTCCAAAGCTCCAGCGGGAACGGGGTCGTGAACGTGCCCCCGTTCGCCGCGAATTCCACTTTTGCCGAAAAGCCGGCGCCCGCGGTTGAGTTTGGTCCTCCGGGAGTCGGCACGGTGAAGTAGCCGGTCACGTCAGGCGCCCCCTCAACCCGACCATACGACACGTCGGTCGGCTGCGGTGAAGGATAGGCCGGGGTAAACGACGAAACGATGTTTGTCGCCGGATCAACCAGCGCGAGAAACTCGCCGCCCGTTGAAAGCTGGAAGTTTGCGTGCAATTCGGCGGTGGCGTTTGTCCGGTCTTTGCCTGACGCGAAAACGAGCAGGTAACCGCCGGTGGGAAGCGTCACGATCGGAAACCGCCAGGCCATAAGATTTTTAGGATCGTCGGTCAGAGCCCATCCGGCCAGGTTCACGTCGTTTGCTGTGGGGTTGAAAAGTTCTATCCAGTCCGAGCTGTCGCCGTCTTCGTCATGGATTGTCTTTTTGTTGTCCGCCATGAACTCGGAAATCATCACCCCGGGTGGCGGCGCACTGGGGTCGAGCCTGTAACTCCAGCTTCCGCCAGTGAAATCGTTTGGCGTTCCGGCAAGATCGTGAATGCCGTTACCGACAGCCCACGCGACCTGGACGGTTCCCGTGGCAGGCTGTGGAAATTGAAAAACGTATTGCCACGGCGCGAACGCGGTCACGCTTGCGGCGGGGCTGCCGTTGATCAGCAGATCGGACGCGTCCACGCCCGCCACATCCTCGCTGAAATCGACCTCAACGGTCGTCAGGTTCTGCACGGTCGCGCCCGCGGCCGGAATCAAATTCACGACAGTTGGTGGTGTTGTGTCGGTTGTGGACGACAGTGCCGCATCGATCACGAAATCACTGCTGCCGGCGAGCGATGCGTTGAACGCCTGCACTGCTATGACGTTTGTGCCGGGAATCAGATAGATTCCGGGATTGCCCAGTGTGTCGTTTTGTTCCGGTACCGGCTCCGCCAGTGCGGGGGATGATGTTCCGTCAAAGGGAATGTCACCGCCCGGCATGTTGAATCGCGCGATTTCCGTGCCGTTTATCCACGCTATGAATCCATCGTCGCTAAATGCGTGAAACTGCAGCTCGCTGATGTCGGCCACGTTGGTCACGACGAATGTCTTGCGGAGGAAGATGCTCGTGTATCCGCCGAACATGTCGTCCAGCAGAGTGTTGCCGGTGTAGGACGTGGCCGTGCCCGGTGAGTTTTCGTAATGGAACGCCGCCTGCCCCGATGGCCAGGACGAGTCGTCAAAACCGACGGCCCGCCACGCCGTCGGATCAGGCACGGAGGCTTCGGAAAATCCCTTGAAATAAGTCCAGGTGGAGTTGGTGGGAAAGATGACAGCGGCATTGGCTCCACAAACCAATCCGACGTATAAAAATGCAAGAAACTTTCGCGTCACGACAAGGCAATCAGTTTTGGAAACCACCCTTTCTTAAGCAGTTTCTCTGCCTTAAAGCACGCGAATTCGCGCCAGCCCGGAGGAAGGGGAATTTGATCGGCACACGCAAAATAAACCTGATCCGCGGGCGCTTTGGCCGGACTCTTCAACTCGCAAAGATGCGGTCCATTTCGCCGGCCAGTTTCTTCAGACCTTCCGGGCTGTCGGCCCCGCCCTGCTCGGCGATTCCCCAGCCTTCATAGCCGATGTCGTCCAATGCCTTCATCACCGCCGGCCAGTTGTCATCGCCCTTGAGATATTCGACGTCGAAGCCCTTCCAGAGTCCCTCTTTGTTCGCCTTGTCGCGGCTGAATTCCTTGATGTGCAGTTTTTGAATGCGCTTGCCGAGAATGTGAATCCATTGTTCCGGCCAGCCGTAGGTGATGACGTTCCCCACGTCGAAATGCCAGCCCACCCACGGGCTGTTGAATTCATCCACGTATCGCGCGGCTTCGAGCGGGCTGAGCAAAAAATGGTTCCAGACATTTTCGATGGCGATCCTCACACCAAGTTCTTCCGCCAGCGGAAGCGCCTTGCGGATCTCCGCCTGCGAACGCTGGTAGGCGTCCGCGTAGGAAACCTGCTTGTTAACGACCGCCGGCACGAACAATACGGAACTTGCCCCGTATCGCCTGGCGTCGCGCAGCGCCTGTCTGAGTCCTTCCAGCCCTGCTTCGCGCACTTTTGGATCCGGGTCCGACACCGGCTTGTCCCAGTGAGTCGCGCAGCAACAGCTCGCGGCCTTCAGGCCGGTCTCTTCAAATGCCTTCACCACGTCGTCCTGGTTCATGTGACTCATCGGCTCGACGCCTTCGAAACCCGCTTCTCTGATCGCTTTGAATTTCTCCAGAACCGTGCCTTTCATGCCGACGGTGGCGTACATGATGGCTTTTTTGATGTTCCGCTTTTTGGGAACGACGGCGTCGTCTGCAGCGCCAGCAAAAGTGGAGGCGACTGTGATCGCAGCCAGCGCGCCGCTGCCCGTCCTTAAAAATTCACGGCGGTTCAAATTCGTTTGCATAATGGTTGTGACTTTATGGGCGACGAAATCAGTGATCCAAAGGCGTTGGCTCTAGCGGCGTTAGGCCATATAACTCCAAGTCTTACTGACTCCTTCATACTCAAACTCCGCCTGCTCTTTGGCCTCGTCGAGGCTCTGATGCCACGTGTCGCTGACAACATTCCAGTCCGCATCACAACCGAACAAATAAAACTGCTTCGAGCCGGGCGGCTGACAAACGGCCAAGCCAGCCATAGCCCCCATAAGCTGGCCTCTCGCGATCTGCCTCGTTTTGCCCGTGAACCGATGCCTCTCATCAATCGGAGAATAGCAAATCACCGGAAATGTGCCGACTTTTTTTGGTGCTGGCTTCATTTTGTGGAACGCGTTCGTGTGGCCCAACCTCTGATTCTGCGACACGCGGGCAAGGCGCTTCAGGGCGCGATCAAACAAACTTCGTGACTCCTGGCATCGCCATCGGCGGCGCTTCAAGCTTCATGTTCCACTCCAGTTTCTCCGGCACGAGCCGTTCCTGCGAGTTCAGCGCCTGTTCCCAGGTGATTTCCTGTCCGGTGTAGGCGGCCATGCGGCCCATGATGGCCGTGAGCGAACTGTGGGCCAGACGGACGCCGTTGTTGATGGGGTCGCCCGAGCGGATCGACGCGAAAAGCTC
>DATNDF010000184.1 GCA_035607015.1 Candidatus Angelobacter sp.
GGTTCGGGTCTTGGGCTGTGCATCACCAAACGACTGACGGAATTGTACCAGGGCAGTTTCTCAATTCAGGGCGAGCCGGGGCGCGGGACAACGGTCAGCTTAAGATTGCCAAAGCCCCGCGCGAAGTGAGCCCCCTGGCAAACGGTGGGCGTCGCGCGCGTCCCTCGTGGGCGATCCGGGGGGATCGCAACCGGCCTCGCGCTCCGGTCTTTCGTCGCAGGAGGATTTGCGTTTTCAAAAAGGCCGGATCGGCTAGCCTCCTGCCCGTGTCTGCCTTCGTCAATCCGGCGCTGAAAGCCTTCGTCACGCAAATCGGCAGCGAATTGACGCTCGCACAAATCGTGATCACAGCCAAAGGACGGACCTTTGAACTGCGGCACCTGGAAGACCGCGGGAGGCCCGCGCGGGATCTGCGTGAATTGAAGCTCGATGACCTGCGTGCCATGGCGCAATTCACCGCAAGCGGGGCGTTTCGCCCGTTGAAATCCGCGCCCACGCTACAAACGGGCTGGCACTGCGCAGCCCGGGATGAGGCGGAGTTGGAATCGGCGGTGAACCGGCTCTACCCCGGGGCACTCGCCGACTGGTTCGCGGCACAGTCGCCGCTCCCGCCGGTGACGAATTTCCGCGACTTCACCGGTCGCCAGACCGGCATGTACCGCGTTACGACGATGCTGAGCGATACGCAAACAGAGCGGGTCGCGCGCGCGTGCTGTCACCGGAGTTTTTGTTTGAAGCGCCGGCTTTGGATCGTGAGCGGATTGACTCCGGAAACAGTTGATGACAAAAGCCTGATTCCCTGTCTTGAACCTTGCGCAATTTTGCTGGAATTTGCCCGCAAAGCCGCACGCATCGAACAGGAAGCAAAAATGAAACTGGAACTTTCTCCCGGTGAAACGGCCACCTTGATGGCGGCGGTGGAAATCGCGCTCCGGCATCCCGAAGGCGGCTTGCGTGAGGCCGATTTCGACGCGCCAGCAAACCCGCGACGGCTGCAGCTGCTAAGGGAAAAACTTGCGGCCCTGCCAATATCGCCTACAGTTAGCCCGGAAGAATAAAGACCAGTAACGCTCAATCCAGTCTATGAAACATTTCCTTCGACCCCTTGCGATCCGGCAGTTGCTCGCTTTCTGCCGGCTCGGCGCCGTGGCCTCGGCGGCGGCGCTGGCGTTGAACGCCGCGGAAGAGAAAGCGCCCGGGTCCAATCTGGTCGGCAAGCCGCTCGCGATCAAGTTTTCGGCGGTGGACGGGCGCGCCGTGGATGTCGAGAAACTGCGCGGCAAAGTCATCCTGGTTGATTTCTGGGCCACCTGGTGCGGACCGTGTGTTCGCGAGGTCCCGCACGTGAAGACGGTTTATGAGAAACTTCATCCCAAGGGATTCGAGATCGTGGGCATCAGTTTCGATGAAAAGAAAAGCGCGCTTCAGGCTTTTGTTTTGAAGGAGAAGATGGCCTGGCCGCAGTACTTTGACGGGAAAGGCTGGGACAATCAGATGGGTACACGATTTGGAATCGAGTCCATTCCCACCATGTGGCTCGTGGACAAGAAGGGCGTGCTGCGCGACATCGATGCCGGCGAGAACCTCGAAAACAAAGTGCAAAAGCTCCTGGCGGAATAGCCTCCGCCCACTTCACACCACCGTTTATGAAATCCAAACTGCAGATGTTCGTGCTGGCGGCCGTGTTTGCCGCCGGCGCGCCGATCATGTCAATTGCGGCCGAAGCGGCGAACGACGACGCCGATACCGCCTGGAAACAATTGCAGAAAGCGCTGCGCCCGCCCTCGCCGCCGCCGGAATGGCAGACCAACCGCCCTTCCTCCGAAGAAATCGAGAAATATCAACAACGGCAGGGCAAGCTGGCCGCCGAGGCGGCCGACAAGGCCAAGGATTTTTACACACGGTTCCCGGATCACCCAAAGGCCGCCGAGGCACGGAAGAAAGAGTACGAAATGATTTCCACGGCGTCGCGGCTGGGCAACGCTGATGTCGAAACCAGACTGGCTGCGTTGGAGGTCGAGCACGCCAGGGACCCGGGCCTCAGCGACGACGAGCGTTTTGAACTCCGCGCCCGCGCCGTGCAACGCGCGGCGATGAAAAAGCAGCCCGAAGGCATGACGGCGGTCCTGGACGAATTCGAAAAGGGGGCGCGCGAGTTGCAAAAGGAATTTCCGAAGCGACCGGAAGTTTACGGAATGCTTCTGGAGGTGGCCTCCAACGCGGAGGCCGGGAAAGCCCGCAAGCTGGCGCAGGAGATCATGGACGGTCCGGCGCCTGACGAAGTCAAAGAGGGCGCGAAGGGACTGCTCAAAAAACTCGACGCCATCGGCAAGCCTCTGGCCGTCAAATTCACGGCGGTGGACGGGCGCGAGGTGGATCTCGCGAAGCTGAACGGCAAGGTGGTGCTTGTGGACTTCTGGGCCACCTGGTGCGGGCCATGCGTGGCCGAAGTGCCCAACGTGGTTGCCGCCTATGAAAAACTGCATCCCAAAGGATTTGAAATCGTGGGCATCAGCTTCGATCAGGAAAAAGACAAACTCACCGAGTTCACCGGCAAGAAGGGAATGACGTGGCCGCAGTACTTTGACGGCAAGGGCTGGCAAAACAAGTTCGGTGGCGAGTTTGGAATCAACAGCATTCCCACCATGTGGCTCGTGGACAAAAAGGGCGTCCTCCGCGACGTGAACGGACGCGAAGATCTCGTGGACAAAGTGGAAAAGATGCTCGCGGAATAGTCCTTCGCCCCGTATCCATCAGGCGACGGCTCCGGCGCATTGCGCATTGATTCGGATCACCGGGCACCCAACGGGAACAGGAATTCATTTGTCAGTCCGCACGGCGTAAGGCTAAATGCGCCTGCGATCATGGACTCTTTGGCGAACCTGCTCTGGCACAATGGAAACTTTCTCGGAATCGAATGGAACGCATGGAAAGCCATCGGCTGGCTCGGCAATGCGACGTTCTTCTCCCGCTTCTTCGTCCAGTGGTATGCGACCGAAAGAAAGAAGCAGGTCGTGGTGCCGACGGCGTTCTGGTGGTTGAGTCTGGCCGGCTCGTTCTTCCTCCTTTGTTACGCCCTCTTTTACAAGCGAGACTCGGTGTTCATTTTTGCCTACGCCTTCACCTGGATTCCCTACATTCGTAATCTCATCATCCACCGGCGGCATAAAGAGGCGCATTTGAACTGTCCCGCGTGCGGAGTGGATTCCCCGCCGTCGGCTAACTACTGCGCGAAGTGCGGGACAAAGCTGATCACGTAGAACCGGGCGCGCCCTTGATCCCGTCGAGCCGCGGCGAATTATTTTCCGGACTGACCGGGGGTCGGGAACTGTCCCGGTTGCGCCACCTGATCGGTTGGGAAAGATTTAAGTCCGTACTTCTCCAGGATCGGAGTAAAGTC
This sequence comes from Candidatus Angelobacter sp., assembly GCA_035607015.1. Taxonomy (NCBI): domain Bacteria; kingdom Pseudomonadati; phylum Acidobacteriota; class Terriglobia; genus Candidatus Angelobacter; species Candidatus Angelobacter sp. The sequence continues at coordinate 3,401 of DATNDF010000184.1, forward strand.
CGGATGCGTCTGGGAAAAAGACTGCAAGCCAGCGACCAGCTTGTTTACCAGAGGCCACTTTGTTGTCTGAAATTCCTGAGTCAGTCTCCGCGCACCGTCCAATTCCGCGCGGATGATGCGGTACTGGTAAAGCAGAAACGCGTTGACAGCGACGCTCAACAGGAGCGTGGCCAGCAGGGTCGTGTTGAACAGTGATCTCAACCGCTGAAGTTCCTCATGCAATTCCCGCTGGGAAGCGGGCCCTGCGGATGGCTGGGCCATTCCCGGAGCGACGACAGGATTGTCCGGTTCGATCATGCGATTATTTACCGACGGGTTTGGGTGTGGCGCCGCCGGTCGAATTGGTTTTGAGATTAAGAGAGACCAAAAGCGGGTCGATGGAGGGATTACGCTTGCTGTATTCCAGAGTGTCGTTCAGCAGCGCCTGGGCAAGGTTCAACCGGTTGTTGGCATCCATGACCGACGGCTGCAGCCCGCGCAATTGGCGCGTTGCGAAATACAAACGCGACACCTGCCACGCGGCCGCAAATGCAGCGACGACCAGCACGCCAGCCAAAACCGCCGAGAATGAACCGCTTTTCATAGCATTACGGCCCACTCTACTGATCGGCCTCGGCGCTTGTCCATTTTGTTTTTGACACCCGGTCATTCGGATATCGTGGAACCTTTTTTCGGTCCGGCACGTCTGAAATCTGAGCTGACGGGCTGAAGCACCCGGGCGCCATCGCAAATCCCTTCGACCAAAACGATCCGTTAAAGGGCAAAGCGGAAAACGACCGCTCCACGAGCTCACTTGTGCCTGAATGGCAAAAAGGCGCCCGGTGTTGGAGACGCGAGCAGTCAGCTGGCCAGATCGGCGCGACACACTTGCAGATGTGGTTCCCACTGCGAAGGTTGGCGCACATTTCAGCGGTTGACGACAACGCGGTTTCCGGCAAGAAATAATTCGCGTGGCGAAGGAAGACCCAATTGAACTAACGGGCACCGTGACGCAAGTGCTGCCGGGCACGATGTTTCGAGTATCGCTGCCGAACGGACACGAAGTCCTCGCGCATATTTCAGGAAAAGTGCGCAAGAATTTCATCCGCATCAGCGTCGGCGACAAAGTCAAAGTGGAGATGTCTCCCTACGATCTGGGCAAGGCGCGCGTCATTTACCGCGAGTCCTAGCTCGGCTGTCGGACAGTTCACTCAGAAAGACGGTGCCCGCGTGCCCGTTACCCGGTCACGCCTACCATTCCTCGAACCGCTGCGATTCACGCGCTCTCCGGCACCGTCATCCCAAAGCGCGGAATGCGCGTCAACACCTTCCTCCCTTCCGCGTCAACGCCTAGATAGCTTCCCTCGGCCACGGCAGAACGCGCGCTCAACAGGTGAAAGCTATTGTAACTGAACTTCTCGCCCGGCTCCAGGGTCGGGAACTGCCCGACAACGCCGTCTCCCTCCACCGCGGTGATTCCGCCACTATCGTCGGTCACCACCCATTTGCGGCCCTTGATGGTCACGTGACGGTTGCTGTCGTTGTGAATGGTAACGTAATAGACGAAACAATGCGGTCGCTCTGCCGGTGTTGGCGCGTCCGCCTGATAAACGACCCGGTCCACGGTCACCCGCAAACCCGGAAGTTCCTCGATTTTCTCCAAAGCAGCCACGCGGAAAGAATAGCTTGAGGCGGCCGGTGCGCCAAGCAAGGGAAATCTACTCGTAACGCAGGGCGTCGATCGGATCGAGGCGGGCTGCTTTGAGCGCGGGAAAGAAGCCGAACACGACGCCGATGATCGCGCTGACGGTAAACGCCACGATCACTGAAGCGTTCGAAATGAGCGTGGGGAATCCGGCAAATTTGGTCAGCAAAGGCGCCAGCCAGAATCCGGTTCCGATCCCCAGGGCGCCGCCGACGACACTTAACAAGACCGCCTCAGTCAGGAATTGACGAAGCACGTCGCGACCGCGCGCGCCGACGGCGAGCCGGATGCCAATTTCGCGCGTTCGCTCGGTTACGCTGACCAGCATGATGTTCATGATGCCGATGCCGCCGACGACGAGTGAAATGCCCGCAAAGAAGCCGATCAGGATCGTCATGATACGGTTGTTGGCGTTGAAGAAATCACTTGTCTCCTGCTGCGTCCTGACCATGAAGTCGTCATCCTTGCCTTCAGTAATCTGGTGGCGCTGGCGGAGGAGCGTGGTGATGTCATTTTGCACGTCGGCAATCAACTCGGGGGATTCGGCCTGTACGAAGATCGAACGGAACCGCGTGTCACCCGAGAGCCGTTTCATCAGGCTGGTGTAGGGCACGAGCAGGACGTCATCCTGATCCTGTCCGAAGCTGCCGGAACCTTTGGACTCGAGCCAGCCGACGATGGTGAATGGCGCATTCCTGACGCGAATGACCTGGCCGACCGGATCCACGCTTTCACCAAACAACGTCGTGGATGTGGTGTTGCCGATAAGACAGACCTTGCTGGCGTTGCGGACATCGGTCTCGGAGAAGTTTTCGCCGCTGCGCAGCGGCCAGGAGCGCGCCGTCAGGTATTCAGCGCTGACGCCGAGGACTTGAACAAAGCTGTTCTGATTGCCGACCGCCAGTTGCACCGAGGCGCGGACTTCCGGGCTGGCGGCTGTGACGCCGGAAACCTCCCTGCGAATGGCCTCGTAATCCTCGGGCTTCAGGTTGGGAGCCATGCCAAATCCGCCGCGTACGCCGCCGCGGGAGATGTTGCCCGACAACACGGTCAGGAGATTCTGTCCCATGCTGGCAATGCGTTTGTCCACTTCAGCCTTTGCTCCCGTCCCCATGCTCACACCGACAATCACCGCGGCAATGCCGACGATAATGCCAAGCATCGTAAGAAACGATCGGAGAACGTTCCGACGCAGCGCACGCAGGGCGATCTTGAAAACTGCAAGCATGATTCAGGTGAGTTGGACGGCTTTGTGTTCGGAGTCGAGCCTGGCCAGTTCTTCCGTGGCGAGGAAGCGGTCCTTCACGGTCTCGTCGCTGCGGACCAGACCGTCGCGCATAACGACCACACGCCGGCAGTAACGCGCGATGTCAAGCTCGTGAGTCACCATGATAACCGTCATTCCCTCGTCGTTCAGTTGCTGGAAAATGCCCATGATCTCGATGCTCGTCCGGGAATCGAGATTGCCGGTGGGCTCGTCCGCAAGCAGCAGTTTGGGTTGATTCACCAACGCGCGGGCGATGGCCACCCGTTGCTGCTGTCCACCGGAAAGCTGGCTCGGCGTATGGTCGGCACGATCCGCGAGACCGACAAGGGCGAGCGCCTTCCCGGCGCGGTCAAGCTGGTCGCGTCCCCGTATCCCGGGCCGGCAATAGAGCATCGGCAGTTCGACGTTCTCAAGCGCGGTGGTACGGGCGAGCAAATTGAAACCCTGGAAAACAAACCCGATCTTCCGATTGCGCAGACTTGCCAGTTCATCGCGATTCAATTCGCCGACGTTCACGCCGTCGAGCAGAAAACGCCCGCTGGTCGGACGGTCCAGACAGCCCAGGGTGTTCATCATCGTGCTTTTGCCGGACCCGCTCGCGCCCATGATGGCGACAAACTCGCCGGGTTGAATGGAAAGCGTAACCCCCCGCACAGCGTGAACCTCGACCTCGCCGGTTACGTAGGTCTTGCGAAAATCTTCGAGCTGGATGACGGGTATCGCCACGTTGGGGAAGTTCAGGTCACATGTCGCCGCAGATTACCGCCGCCCACCACCGAATGGTCCCCGAAACGGGTTCACTGCCGGCGCGGCGGTCGTGGCGACGGTGCTCGTGCCGGTGATGACAACGTCCCCTTCCTTCAAACCCTCCTGCACCTCGGTGTTGGTGCCGTCGCTGATCCCCGTCTTGACCGTCACGACGGTAAGCACCGGCCTGCCCGGCGTCGAACGTTCCTTGTCCAGGACGTAAACCTTCCGAATGGCCGGCCCCTCGTTCTGGCTGCTGTTGCGATTGCCGCCACCAAACATCCCGCCGCCCCCGCCCGAGGTGCCCGGACCGCCTCCTCCTTCGCCCTGGGCTCTCTGAGCAAAGCGGGCGCGAAACTCCGCCATTATCCGCTGGTACTTTTCCTTCTGTTCGGGCGTCAGGGAAGCCTCATATTCGGAGCGTTCCTGTTCTGTGGGTCTCCGGCGCTCGCCCCCTGCCTGCCAGGGCGGAATGGGCAGGCCGGCGAACGGTCCGCTCGTGGCAATTTCTGCTTTTTTTTCAGATTTTGAGGCAGGGGCGGTTCCGCCAGCTGCCCTGGCAACGGCATCGTTGGTGGAGCCAATCACGGCGTTGTCCGGCACATGAAAACGGAGCGCGGCGTCGGGAACATAGAGAACATTCGTGCGTTGTGCCGTGATGATCGTGGCGTTGGCCGTCATTCCCGGCCTCAGCTTGAGGTCTTTGTTGTCGACCTCGACGACCGTCGTGTAAGTCACGACGTTCTGGTTTGTAATCGGCGCAAAACGAACCTGATTGACTCGCCCCGAAAATTTTCGGCCAGGAAATGCGTCCACCGTAAACCTGACATTTTGCCCTTCCTGCACGCCGCCAATATCGGCCTCGCTGACCAACGTCTCGATCTGCATTTTCGTCAGGTCGTTCGCGATGGTGAACAATTCGGGTGTGTTGAAGCTGGCCGCGACGGTCTGCCCGGCATCGACTTTTCGCGAGATAACCATGCCACTGATGGGCGCGACGATCGTCGTGCGGTCGAGGTCAACCTTGGCGCTGTCCACGGAAGCCTGGTGTATCTTCACATTGGCGTCGGCCTGTTGCAACGCCACATCTGCCTGTTCGAAATCGGATTCGGAAATGAGTTTGTCGGCGAACAGCTGCTTGGCTCGTTTGGCGTTGTATTTCGCCAGTTCCAATCCGGCCTGTGCATTGGCCAGATCGGCCACTGCACGGGCCAGAGCGCGCTCGTAGGTGGCCGGATCAATCTTTGCCAGTTCATCTCCCTCACGCACCCGGGAGTTAAAGTCCACCTTGAGTTCGGTGATTATCCCGGAGATCTGGCTGCCGACCGTGACGGTACGGACCGGGTTTAGCGCACCGTTGGCGGTCACGGCCTGCGTGATCTCGCCCCTGGCAACGACCACCGTCTTGAAATCCACCGGTCCGCCGTTCGGCTTCCTGAAGTAGGCGACCCCGCCGACACCCGCCCCCACGACGGCGACGACGATCACCAGCCACTTCAGTATGCTCGATTTTTTGTTAGCTGCCATAAAATGCCGGTCCCGCCTTTGTGGCGCAGGTTCTTGACTGCACTGTTGAGACGTTGCCCAAAAGGATGGTTGTTGGATGCGGATGACACCGGATTCCTGCGGCCAGATCCCGATCACTCCGGCGGTCTGTGGCGAAAGCGCCTGCCCATGAATTCCCGCCGCTCTTTCTCCATCTGATCAAGCCTCTCCCGCTGCGATGGATCCAGCACTTTGGCGATCTCCTCGTTTGAGCTGCGGACGAGGTCCTCAATCTCTTTGACCGTGCGATCATGGACCGATTCCATATCCTGCGCGCGTTTTTCAAGGATTGGATCAATCCGCCTCATCTGTTCCGGTGTCAGGTTCAGATCGGCCTGCAGGCGGTCGCGAAACCGGGCGCAAATTTTTTGCGGCGTCAGCCGTTCCATGCTCTTTTGTTTGGCGCCGGTCCAGCCCAGGACAGCTCCGGTAATCCCGCCGACAAGAAAAATCGCGGCCAGATACACGATGATTTTGTTTTTGGTCAACTGGCTCATGGCAGCATGCTCAAACGCAGCGCGGAGTCCGCGATCGCGACCGAGCCCGGCTCGCGTTCTCTTAACGTCTGATAATTCACCACCACGCTCAACAACAGGATCACGCCGGCGCAAATCAGCCCGCCGCGCAGCAGGGCGGCCCACGGCGGCGATTCCTCTCCCTCGCGCCGCGCGCGCCAGCAGGCCAGAAGCCGTGTGTCGAAGCCAAACGGCATTTCCGCGGGCGGTTCCGGAGGCGCGCGCCGCGCCGCGTCCGCCAGCCGCTTCCAATAATCGTGCTTCATCGCCGTTCCTCCGCCACTACCCGGGCAAATTGTTTCCTCAACTTCAGCCGCGCCCGGAACGCCCGGACCTTGATCAGCGACGCGTTCCACCCGGTCATTTCTGTGACTTCCTGCACGGAGCGTTCTTCCAGATCCAGCATCGTCAAAATCAGCCGGTCTTTGGGCAGGAGCGTTTCCAACATTTTGTGCGCCAGTTCGCGCACGGTCAACTGCTCGAATGGGTCCGGCTCCTTCGAGGTGACCGCGACTTTCTCCATCACTTCCGCCTCGTCTTCAGTCAAATCGGCCCACCGCAACTCCGGCCGGCACTTCTCGGACCGCAGCGCATTGAGACAGGTGTTCACCGCCACCCGTGAGACCCAGTGCTCGAACGGCACGCTGCCGGAGTATTGATCGATATGGGCAAAAACCTTGCCGAAGACCATCTGCGCCAGATCCTCCTCGTCCGTCCGCCGTGGCAAATGGGAGCGCACAATCTTCATGACCAGTGGGTAAAGCTCCTGCACCAGCGCGCGAGCGGCGTCTTCATCACGCCGGCGCACGCGGTCCAGGCAGGCTGCCATGTCCAGGCCAGCCTCAGCCTTGCAGGATTCCATAACTGAAAAAGCACATAGCTTGATGACCCGCGACGCTCCGAAGAGGTTACGGGCGCGGCAGGCATTTTATGCCCGGGAACGCCCCGGAATGCGATAGCGAAGTTTGGACTTTGAACATGTCCTGCCGGCCGCCATCCTCGCCCCATGCAACTCCACTTCTTCGGCGCCACCCGCACGACGACCGGATCGATGTTTCTTCTGGAATTGAATCAACGGCGGCTGCTGTTCGAATGCGGCCTGTTTCAAGGCAAACGCGACGAATCCATCGAGCGGAATCGCAATTTTCCGTTCGACCCGAAGTCGCTCGACGCCGTTGTTCTCAGCCACGCGCATATTGACCACTGCGGCAACCTGCCAAACCTCTGCCGCCAGGGTTACGGCGCAAATATTTATTGCACGTTCGCCACACGCGATCTCGCCGCCATCATGCTCGAAGACTCGGCCGAAATCCAGAGGGCGGATGCCGAATTTGTTTCCAAAAAGCGCGCCGCCAGGGGCCAGCCACCGGTCGAACCGCTCTACTCCGCCGCCGATGCCGAAAAAGCCGTCCGCCAATTCGTCTCAATCAACTACGGCCGTCCGTTTCCGGTCATGGACGGTGTAACCGTGACGTTCCGGGACGCCGGACACATCCTCGGCTCCGCGCAGGTCATCCTCGACGTCCGCGAAGGAGGCCGCTCTTACCGTATCCTTTTCAGCGGTGACGTCGGGCGCGGGGGCGACGAC
>DATNDF010000185.1 GCA_035607015.1 Candidatus Angelobacter sp.
CGTCATCACGTGACGGATGCGGCGGTGCAGCGGGCAATCAAGATGGCGGCGGCGAGGGCGGGATTGATGAAACAGGTGTCGGCATGTGTTGCGGCATTCGTTTGCCACCCATTTGCTGGAGGGCGGGACGGACATCCGCACGGTGCAGGATTTGTTGGGGCACAAGGACGTGAAGACCACGCAGATTTACACGCATGTGATGAAGAAACCGGGGTTGGGTGTGAGGAGTTTGCTGGATGGATGAACGGTTTCGGGTGTTGTAGGCCCGGTGACCTCACCGGGCGCAGGTCCAACCACCGCGTCAGGGGACGCGGCCTACAACGGGCGGAAAACGGAGGACGCACGGTTTCGGGTGTTGTAGGCCCGGTGACCTCACCGGGCGCAAGTCCAACCGCCGCGTCAGGGGACGCGGCCTACAAGGGGCGCAAAAGACAGAAACCGGGATTTGGCGTGAGAAGCCCGTTGAACGGGTGTTGTAGGCCCGGTGATCTCACCGGGCGCAGGTCCAACCGCCGCGTCGGGGGACGCGGCCTACAGACGCGGAATTCGCCCGGTCAGGGGACCGGGCCTACAGGGCGCGGCGGTCGGTGATTTGTGCGTGGAGCGGAACGTCCGTCGCCTCGACTGTTCTAACTGCGCGGTAGATTTCCGTTAGAGCCGTTCGCGTCCGCCGTAGCCTGATTCCAGGTCGTGCCAGAACTCGATGTCCTCTTCGTCCTGTTCCCAACAGAGAAACACCTCCTTCCCGCCGATGATGGCGGGAAAATCGATCAGACCACGATCGAGGTCCTTGATTTGAATCTCCCGTTTGTGGAATTCGCGCAGGGTCTTTTGGACGCCGGCGAGTGTTTTGACCCATTGATTGACGGTTTCGCCGCCCGCGTCCCTGCCGTCGGCCAGCAACCGGGCCAGCTGCTGGTCGTATTCCTCCAGTTGGTGGCGCGATTCGGAAAGTTCCTTGAGCCAGCGGCGGATCCGGGGCAGCAGCGCACGCGCCTCGTCGCGCGTGTAGTGTTTCTTGAAACGGTGCCGCATGGATTACTCCGGCGGCGTTCCGGTGCGGGCCGTGTCGAGTTTCCTTTTCACCTGTTCGTTCGGTTCCAGCTCGACTGATTTCCGCCAGGCATCGCGCGCCTTGTCGAGTTGCTTCAACCCGGCATAAATGTCCCCCAGGTGGTCGTAGAGGGTCGGGTCCGGCTCCTTGGATTGTTGCACGGCCTGTTGCAACCAGCCGAGCGCGCCGCGCGGCTGCCTGAGTTTGAACAGGACCCAGCCCATGCTGTCGAGGTAGGCCGGATTTTTTGGCTCCAGTTCGAGCGCGCGTCCGATAAGTTTTTTCGCCTCGTCGAGGTTTTCCCCGCGGTCCGCCCACATGTAGCCGAGGTAATTCATGGCTTCGGAAAAGTTGGGCGAGAGTTCGAGGCATTTGCGGAAGTATTTTTCGGCTTCGGCGGAGTCGCCGTGCCGCTCGAAGGCGGAGCCGCACTGGAAATAAAACACGTAGGTGAGGCTGTCCGGCTCGCCGGCCCTGGCAATGACCTCGGCCTCGGTGTAATGTTTGATCGCCTCGCCATATTCCTTGGCGCGCGCGTGGGCGACGCCGGTCAGGAATTCCAGGAGAAAGTTCTGTTTGAACCGCGCCCTTGCCTTGTCCAGGAGGCTGAGCGCGTCCCGGGGCTTGTTCAAACTGATCTGCACGTCGGCCAGCCGGTAATAAACCGGTTCGAACTCCGGCTTCAGCGCCAGCGCCTTCTCGAAGTAGTCCGCCGCGTCGGCGAACCTTTTCTCCTGATAGGCGATGTTGCCCAGATAATAATAGGCCTGCGGGTTGCGCGGGTTGTCGCGCGAGATGGCTTCGAGCTGTTCGGCGGCCTTGTCCTTCCTGCCGTCGCGCAAATAAATGTCGGCGAGATTTTCGCGGGTGCCGGGCAGCGCGGGAAAGCGGTCGAGCAACTCGAGATAGAATCCTTCGGCCTTGGTGAGCTCGCCCGACTGCTTGTAGCCGTCGGCCAGTTTTTGAATGAGGAGCAGATTCTGCGGCTTCAACGCGGCCGCCCGATCCAGCGCACCGATGATCTTCGGCTTCAGGCCCTGGCTTTCATCCGGATGAAGCTGAAGGTAGGTCGCGTACAACCCGCCCAGTTCAACCCAGAACTCCGGATCGTCCGAGGATTGACGGGCGGCGGCGTCCAGCACCTTCAACGCCTCGGCGGGCTGCCGGCTTTCCTGATGGATCAGGAAAAGGTTCCGGTAACCCGGCAGCGAGTCGGGAGCCTTGCTGATCGCCGCCTGATCCGCTTTGACGGCCAGTTCTGTTTTTCCGGCCTCGGCGTAGGCGCGGCCCAGCCAGGCAAAAATCCTGCCCGAAGCGCGCGGCGACGCGGTCACCTTGACGAGCAGATCGATCGCCTTGTCCGGTTGCTTCGCTTGCAGAAAACGCCGGGCCAGCTCCAAGACCAGCACCTCGTGTCCGGGGTCCGCCGCGGCGGCCTTGAGATAATGGTCCAACGCCGCGTCATCATCATCGTTCAACTCCGCGCTGATGCCCGACGCGAAGTGAGCGATTGCCTTGATGCGCTGGTCCGTTGATTCCTCGCCGGTTTCGACGTCCTTCTTCGCGGTCCGTTGCGCGGTGGAAGGGTTGCGCGATTTCTGAGCGCCGGGACGGGTCGCGCAACCGGGCAACGACGCTCCGACGAGCACTGCCAGGACGGCAACGATATGGAAACGGCGGTTCATCGACTGTGGTCACACGGGCGCCACAAAAGCGCAGTCCCGCCGGAGCGGGACTGGCTGCGAGTAAACTGTTAGCACTGCTTTGGCGCGACGGCAACCTACTGTTGCCAGGTGCGCTTCTTGTGACGGTGCAGGCGCAGCTTCTTGCGGCGTTTGTGTTTGTTGATTTTGGCTTTGCGGCGTTTTTTCAGTGATCCCATACGTTTGGTTGAGTTCAGTACACGACTTTGTTGAGCGGGTATTCGATGATGCCTTCGGCCCCGGCCGCCTTCAGTTGCGGTATCAATTCACGGACGACGTGCTCGTCAATGATGGTCTCCACCGCCACCCAGCCGGTCTGGCTGAGGTTCGACACGGTTGGATTACGCAAGGCGGGCAGACTTTTCAACAACTTTGCCAGATTCTTTTCGGCGATGTTCATCTTCAATCCGACCTTGGCCTCCGCTTCCAGCGCGCCCTTCAAGAGCAGGGCGACGGTCTCAATCTTGTTCTTCTTCCAGGGGTCCTTCCAGGCGGCGTGGTTTGCGATCAACCGCGGGGTCGAGATCAGCAATGTATCGACGATGCGCAGGTTGTTTGCGCGGAGCGATGATCCGGTCTCGGTGATCTCCACAATCGCATCCACCAGCTCATGTGCCTTGACCTCGGTCGCGCCCCACGAAAACTCGACCTCCGCGTCCACGTTGTGCCGCCGCAGGTATTCCCTGGCAAGGTTGACGACCTCGGTGGCGATGCGTTTGCCGCGCAAATCGTGGACCGTCTTCACCGGAGAGTTTTCCGGAACGGCAAGCACCCAGCGCGCGGGCTGCCGGGTCGCCTTGCTGAACAGAAACTCGCCAACTTCATGCACATCCGAGCCGTTCTCGCGCACCCAATCGTGACCGGTGATGCCGCAATCAAGGTAGCCGTGCTCGACGTAGCGGCTGACCTCCTGCGCGCGGATCAACCGAATCTCCAGTTCATCGTCGTCCACATACGGCACGTAGGAGCGGGCGCTGATGGAGATATGGTAGCCGGCCCTGCCCATTTTTTCGATGGTGGCCTGTTCCAGGCTGCCCTTCGGCAATCCCAGTTTCAAAATCTTGCCTTGCTTACTCTTGCTCATGCGATTGTTCCCGGCTCGCGCGCCGGCGCGAATACAGCTTCGCTGATTTCCTGACGCGCGTGACCGGGTTGACGGTCCAGCTGCGGCGGGGCAACAAAATTCGTTTCTTCGTTTTTTTCATTCGTGCCGCGACCGGGCCGCCCGCCACGGCCGCGCGGTTTCGACCGGTTCATTTCCGCAAAAACGTTTTCCGCCCCTGGACGATGATCCGGCCGCCGGCCAGCAACGCGATGGCCTTCGGGTAAAGTTCCCGTTCGGCCTCCTGAATCCGTTCATGCAGGGTCGCCGGAGTATCGGTGTCCAGCACCGGCACCGTCTGCTGCGCGATGATCGCCCCGGTATCGACACTCTGGTCCACGAAGTGCACCGTGCAGCCCGTCACCTTGACGCCGTGATCCAGGGCCTGCTTCCACGCTTCCAGACCGGGGAACGACGGCAGCAGCGCCGGATGAATGTTGACCACGCGCTGATGAAAGGCACGCAGAAAATCGCCCTTAAGAATCCGCATGAACCCCGCCAGCACCACCAGATCGACCTGCGCCTCCTGCAAGGCCGCGATGAACGCGCGCTCGGCACCTTCGTCCAGTTTCGTCCGGAATTTTCCCGGCGCGATAAACCCGGCGCGAAGGCCCCGTTCCTTTGCCCGGTCGAGAATTCCGGCATCCGCGACGTCGCTGAGGACGATGGCGATTTCGGCCGGCACGCTGCCTGCGCGGCAGGCGTCGGCGATGGCCGCCATGTTCGAGCCTTTGCCCGAGCCGAGCAAACCGAGCCGCATTATTTTTCCACCGCTCACGCGCCGCTCTTACTAACAGAGAGCCGTCCGCGCACAAGCAGAAAGGCCGGCGGAATTGTGCAGAGCGCCTTTGCCAAACGCCGTCCGGATGCTATAACACGACCACAATGAACACGAACAAACTCCAGGGAAAAGCCGCCATTGTCACCGGCGCCAGCAAGGGACTGGGCCGGGCCATGGCGCTCGCGCTGGCCGGGGCGGGTGCGCGACTCGCGCTGGTCGCGCGGAACCTCGATCAATTGAAGGAAACCGCGGCCGCCGCCCGCAAGCTCGGCGCCGACGCCGAGGTTTTTCCGGGCGACGTGACCGACGAACAGCAGGTCCGCCGGCTCGAAAAGGATGTGATTGGAAAACTTGGCAAGGTGCAAATCCTCATCAACAATGCCGGAGTCAACCTGCGCAAATCGGTCACCGACTTCACCCTTGAGGAGTGGCGCCATGTGATGGACACCAACGTGACGAGCGTCTTCCTGTTGTGCCGCTCGTTCGTTCCGCACCTGAAGGGCCAGGGCTACGGACGGATCATCAACATGACCTCGATCATGAGCCACGTTGCCCTGGGCGGCCGCACGGCCTACTGCACGAGCAAGACGGGACTGCTCGGCTTCACTCGCGCGCTCGCGCTCGAACTCGCGCCCGAAAAAATAACCGTCAACGGCATCAGTCCGGGCCCGTTTGCCACGGAATTGAACGCGCCCATTCTGGAGAATCCCGAACTGAATCGCCAGTTCCTCGCCAAGATTCCCCTCGGCCGCTGGGGTCAACCGGAGGAGGTTGGCCAGCTCGCCGTTTATCTCTGTTCGGAGGACGCGGGCTATGTCACCGGCACGGACTTCCTCATGGACGGAGGCTGGACGGCGCAGTAATCATTCGGCCCGTGATGGCCACGCAAATCACTTTCGCCGCGTCCGCCATGGACCACCGATCCCGAAATTGACTCCTATGAACGCGTTCAACCGCCTGGTCTGTTCCTTCTTGTTCTTCACCCTGTCATCCGCTCACGGACTTGCCGCCGGGGCCTCGGGCGATGACGCCCGCGCCCGCCAGTTCATCAAGGAACACGAGGCTCGCATTCGTCCGCTGGAGAAGGCGGCCAATCTGACTTGGTGGAACGCCAACGTGTCGGGCAAGGACGAGGACTTCAAAGCCAAGGAAGCCGCGCAAAACAAACTCGACGAGGCGCTCTCTGATCGCGGCCGCTTCGCGGAACTCAAGACGATCAAAGCAACGCAACTGCGCAATCCCATCGTCCGGCGCGAGATTGATGTGCTTTACCTGATGTACCTGGAAAAGCAGGTTGATCCCGATCTGCTCAAGAGAATTACCGCCAGGGCCAACGCCATCGAGCAAGTCTTCAATGTCTCCCGGGCCAGGGTCGGCGACAAAGAGATGACCGACAGCGAAGTGCGCAAGGTGTTGAAGGAGTCAAAGGACTCGGCGCAACGCAAGGCTGTCTGGGAGGCGAGCAAGGCGGTCGGCGGCGCCGTCGAGAAGGATCTGAAGGAGCTCGTCGGTTTCCGCAACGAGGCGGCGCGCCAGCTTGGATTCAAGGACTACCACGTCATGCAGCTCTACCTGAACGAGCAATCGCAGGATCAGGTTCTCAATTTGTTCGACCGGCTCGACGAATTAACGCGCGAACCGTTCCGGCGCGCCAAGGCGGAGATCGACGCCAAACTGGCGCAGAACTGCGGCATCATGGTAGATGAACTGCGGCCCTGGCATTATCACGACCCGTTTTTTCAGGAACCGCCCGCCGTCTTCGGCGCCGACCTCGACGCAGTTTATGCGAAGGTGGACATCCTCAAGCTGTGCCGCGATGACTACGCCGGCATCGGTCTGCCCATTGACGATGTCATCGCGCGCAGCGATCTCTACGAAAAGCCGGGCAAGAGCCCGCACGCGTTCTGCACGGACATCGACCGGGATGGCGACGTGCGCGTGCTGGCGAACATCGTGCCCAACGAATACTGGATGGGCACCATGCTCCACGAACTTGGCCACTCGGTTTACAGCAGCAGGACCATCCCCCGCAGCGTACCCTACGTATTGCGCACCGAGGCGCACATCCTGACGACCGAAGGCGTGGCCATGATGTTCGAGCGCGCGGCCAAAAGCGCGGACTGGCTGCAAGGAATGGGCGTGGCCGTGGCCGACCCGAAGGCCTTCAACGACGCGGGATCAAAAATGTTGCGCAACCAGCTCCTCATTTTCTCGCGCTGGTGCCAGGTGATGCTCCGCTTCGAGAAGGAGCT